>JAIECC010000404.1 GCA_029068665.1 Lachnospiraceae bacterium | reverse complement strand
AGATTATACTGAAAAGTCAATAATAAAATATAGAATAATGCATTGTTTCGTGCTATGATAAATGAAATAGTTTGATATTGATTACCAGAGCAATAGAATTATACTGGAATTAGAAAATGTTTTGGTGGAGGTCTGTTGGGAATGAGAACCTATTTAGTAACGGGGGGAGCCGGTTTTATTGGCTCTAATTATATTCATTACATGTTTCGGAAGTATGATAATGAGATTTGCATCATCAATGTAGATGCATTGACATATGCAGGTAATCTTGAAAATTTAAAGGATATAGAAGATAGAGAGAATTATACATTTGTCAAAGCTGATATCACGGATAAGGAAGCAATTACTAAGATATTTGCAGAGAATGATATTGACCGGGTGGTTCACTTTGCGGCTGAAAGTCATGTAGACCGTAGTATTAAGAATCCGGAGATTTTTGTTAAGACCAATGTACTGGGGACAGCAGTTATGCTGAATTGTGCAAAGGATGCATGGGAATTGCCGGATGGCAGCTTTCAGGAAGGCAAGAAGTTTTTGCATGTATCTACCGATGAAGTATATGGTTCTCTTCCGGATGATGGAAAAAGTTATTTCTATGAGACAACTCCATATGATCCACATAGTCCGTATTCGGCCAGTAAGGCAGCTTCGGATATGCTGGTAAAGTCTTATATTGATACCTATCAGTTTCCAGCGAATATTACGAATACATCCAATAATTATGGTCCTTATCAGTTTCCGGAGAAGCTGATTCCATTAATGATTCATAATGCTTTGAATGGTAAAAAGCTTCCGGTATATGGAGATGGAATGAATATCCGTGACTGGTTATATGTAGATGACCATGCAAAGGGAATTGATATGGTTCAGGAGCAGGGAACATTGGGACAGGCTTATAACATTGGTGGTCATAATGAGAAGCGTAACATCGAGATAGTTACTATAATTATTGAAACATTGCAGGAAATCCTGCCGGTGGATGATCCAAGAAGGAAGTATATTAGTACAGATTTGATTACTTATGTAGAGGATCGAAAGGGACATGACCGCAGATATGCCATTGCTCCGGATAAGATTAATGCCGAGATTGGCTGGAAACCGGAAACGATGTTCAAGGATGGTATTAAAAAGACCATTATATGGTATTTGTCCCATGAGGAGTGGATGGATAATGTAACCAGCGGTGACTATCAGAAGTACTATGAAGATATGTATAATAATAAACAGGAGATAAAAGCATGAAAGGTATTATATTAGCCGGAGGCTCCGGAACAAGATTATATCCTCTTACAAAAGCGGTTTCAAAGCAGATTATGCCCGTCTATGATAAACCGATGATTTATTATCCCTTATCCACGTTAATGCTGGCAGGAATCCGGGAGGTATTGATTATATCCACGCCAAGGGATTTACCTGTGTTTATTGAATTATTTGGAGATGGAAGTCAGTTAGGAATGCATTTTGAATACGCGGTACAGGAACAGCCCCGGGGACTGGCAGATGCTTTTATTATTGGTGCGGATTTTATTGGAAAGGATGCCGCTGCACTGGTATTGGGAGATAATATATTCTATGGACAGAGCTTTTCAAAGGTGCTGCAGAATATTGCAAAACGGATGGAATGTGAAAAGGGAGCTACGATTTTTGGATATTATGTCCGAGACCCAAGAGAATATGGAGTGGTTGAATTTGATGAAGATGGAAAGGCCCTTTCTATAGAAGAGAAGCCGGAGCATCCAAAGTCGAATTATGCAGTTCCGGGACTTTATTTTTATGATAATGATGTGGTTGAAATTGCTAAGAGTATAAAGCCATCTGCCAGAGGAGAACTGGAGATTACGGATATTAATAATGCGTATCTCCGGCGAGGTTCTTTACAGGTGGAAACCTTAGGACGGGGATTTGCATGGCTGGATACCGGTAGTCATGATATGCTGTTGGATGCTGCAGATTTCGTAGCGGCATTTCAAAAGCGGCAGGGATTGTATATTTCCTGTATTGAAGAGATTGCTTATAAGCGGGGTTTTATTGATAAGGAGCAGTTAATAGCTCTTGCCCAGCCATTATTGAAGACAAATTATGGTAAGTATTTAATGGAAGTGGCGGAAGGATTGTAGTAACTGAAGAATGTATCTGGTAACTGAGCCTGTGTTTGCAGGCTCTTTTTTCTTTGAACCTCAATAAAGTCAGAGGCTTTTCAATCTTGTGCATATGGATATATAGTTCAGTGGAAAGCATGATAAATGCTTAACAATAGTTGTTAATTAGTTGTTAAATGTGGAGTGTTATTTTATACAGCATCAATAACAGAGCCTGTTGGGAGCAAATAAAATGAATTGGATAATAGTGGAAAGAAACAAGAGGCACAATGGTGAGGAAAAAGGTCAAGAGAAAAAGGTACATTCTGAAAACATAATTAGCAGAAGAAAGGAAGATGTACGATGTTTAAAGAAAGATTTAGGCACCGTTGGAAAATCTGATTTGAACAATGTTCGAATCTCTTGTTATCCGCAAAAGAATAAGGATATTTCTAAAGATAGTAGCAACCAGTATGCAGATTGTCCGGCAGAAACGTCAGTAGTGATGCAATTATCACAAAAAGAGAGAAAAAGAAAGAAACTTACAAAAGCAATGAGATCTGCTATCATAGAAGATCTTGGCAAATCAATGGACTGGAGACCTGGAAATAGGAGACGCACAGCATTTGGTGTCATACACAACAATAGAAGGCAGGGCCCCCATACAATTCCTTATATTGCCGGTGCATTATTGCAGGAGGCGATGAACAGGAGACAAATGAGTTTTAGAGAATTAGTAGGAACTCGTATTATTTCATATCCCAAAACGGCAGTTAAAATGCTTAAAAAAATAGGACAACAGGCCGTAGAGAAGGGAAATATTACCCAGAAAGAAGTTGATCAGAAAATAGAACGCTTTGAGCAAGTTTATCGCAAAGCATTTCAACGAAAAGACTATTGCTCGCTTTTTGAATTGCATGTGTTTGGAACATATTGTCTATTTTCTGAGCCGACAAAAGAAAATATGGCTGGGAAAGGAGAACGAAGAGGAAATGTGGCTTTGGATCTTTTGGGAAGCGGGGAATCCATGATAGATTATGGAAATGAGTCACAGTATTCGTGCGAGAAAATAGAGAAGCGTTATAACGCATTTAGGCATCTTAGTCAGGAATATGATGAATTATCCATGGATACTGAATTCACTGATGGAGATTTTGAAGATTCATCTGTTGATTAATTGTTAAGAATGGAATGGTATCCTATATATGATCAGCATACTGTAACGAGGAGAAAATAGTTATGTACATGCAGAAAAAAGAAATGGAATGTGATAGAGCAGAACCTCAAAAAATCCGTCCTATATCAGAGCCCTTGAAGGAAAAAAGGATACAGGCTGTCCGATACTCTAATGTTGTACAACGGAATATTGTTCATGGACCGCAAGGTTTCTTTGCAGACAAGAATCGGATTGCAATTGATACAATGCCTGTGACTTCGGGGATGGATCGTTCCCATACGATTTCTGACAGGGATGTTCAAAATGCAGTAGCAGATTGGATGAATGCGGTAGTGAATGGGAAGGCTAATACAGATGCCTTCTGGAATTTTTGTGTAGAAACTGCCGGCGAGGAAGCGATGGGAACTATTACAAGTTGTATATCAGACCTGACTCAAATATTGCAGCAGAAACCAGTGGATATATCCCAGGCAGTGACTATTGCAAACCAATTATATGTAACAGTTGCTAATTCCAGATTTAATTTGAGGCCGGGAAATGCCAGTGGAAATCGTTCCACCAGTAATTGTATTGATTTGCTTGCACCTGAGATTGTAAATGTATCTGAAGGAGGTGCAGTTATTGTGATTAAGATTACTGAAGTAGATGCAAGACCTATTGGAGCAATGATTGGTGGTGGACGTAAGGCTCTTGTCAGAATAAAGGGCATAGGGGCTGTAGCATCCTCAACAAATAGTAAGTATCCCGGTTCTTCCTTGTCATATGAGATTTTTTATATGGAAGCGGCCGGTGATGGATTCGTTTATGCACAGGCGAGACGAAGTGAATGAGTGATATAAATTTCTCTCGAACATCCAGAGTATGCAACTGTAATTTTCATATTCTACCCTCATAAAGGTATTGACAACCCCCTTGATTTCTATAATTTTAGAAATCAAGGGGGTTTATGATATATATATTGACCTTAATAAATACAATGATTAATTTTACAAAATCTATGTTTGTAAAGTGTTAAGAAACCGTTATGTCGAACATGCTATTATTTCATCATATCAGTACGAAACTGGGGACAGATACAGAGAAGAGAGAAAAAAGGAGGCTGGGGTTATTTATGTATTTGCAGCAGAAAAAAGAGCGGTCAGCAGGAAAAAATAATACGGGCTTATCAGATTCCATGAAACAGGCATTAGAGCAGAAAACCGGCTTTTCTGCAGATGATGTACGGGTCTATCGAAATTCGCCTCTGCCGGCAAAGATGGGAGCCTTGGCAATCTCTCAGGGCTCTGATATTCATCTGGGACCGGGAAATGACCGGTATCTGAATCATGAATTAGGGCATTGGGTACAAAAGAAGATGGGCAGGGTAACTGCTACTAAAATGGAAAATGGGATTCCAATCAATGATGACCCGACACTGGAGCAGGAGGCAGACCGGTTTCGACTGTAACATACTACAGGAGGGGAGAATCGGATGAAAGAACAGCTGCTGGCATCGAAGCTTCGTATGCCAGACATCACTTGTAATGGAATAAACAGACCGGAATTACTGGACCGGATTTATCAGATGCAGTCTCAGGTAATCATCCTCCATGCCGGAATGGGCTATGGAAAGACCAGTCTTATGACAGAGTATTTTCAGACCTATGAGCTTTCCTGGGGCTGGTATCAGCTTGGGCACACAGACGACGAAATAAGTCGATTTTTATATTATTTTGAGACTTTGCTCCAGCGGCAGGTCAGCCGATTCTGTCCTCATCAAGAGGTTTCTGACTGGTCGGGAGCAGGAACAGAGCTGGTGGTACATCAGATTCTGGAGCAGTTAGAGTCATGGGAAGGCAGTCTGAATATCGTTCTGGATGATTTTCAATACATTCAAAATCCATTAATCTTTGAGTTTCTCACTATTTTTATCCGGTATATGGGAGAGGGGATTCGTATTTTTCTTTTGACAAAAGGAAGGTTTCCGGGCTTTTTGAGCCGTTTTGTATTTCAGGGGAAGGCGGAGATTTTAGGAGTCGGGGATTTAAGAATCACCAAAGCAGAATTGAATCATTATATGCAGGCAGGTAAAAGGAAATGGGAGACAGAATGGGATGTGGAGCAGATACTGGAATGGACAGAAGGATGGGCTGTGGCAGTGAATTATGTTTTGTTTTATGAAAAAGAATCCAAGGGAAACCGGGCAAATCTTTCAGAATATCTGTTTTATGAGTTGTTCCGGTTTCTTTCTTCCGAGCAGCAGATATTTATGACAGAAAGTGCAGTTCTGACTACCATTACCCCAGCGATCTGCGAGATGGTTCTGGAAGAAGAAAAGGCAGAGGATATGCTGAAGTATTTTGTAAATCAGCAGCTTCTGACGGAGGAAAAGGGACAGGGAGAGTACCGTTATCATCCGATTCTCCGGGATTTCCTGTGCAGCCGGGTAGAACCGCAAAGAATCGAAGAAATCAGGGAACGGGAGGCAAGATGTTTTCCTGTGCCGGCAGGGAATCAGGTCTATCCCTGTCATACCCTGGGACACCAAAAGAAGCCAGAACGCAAAGGAATGGTAAAAAAAACCCCAGATATCCAGCGGTCCTTTCAACTGAGCTGCTTTGGAGGGATACAGATTCATTTTGGTGAAGAAAAGAATCTGATACACTGGCGGACCAGAAAGACAAAGGAAATGTTTGCCTACTTCTGGGAGCAGGAGGAGGAGCGGGCTATTAGCAAGGAAGAGATTATGGATGCTTTATGGCAGGAAGGAGCGGGGCAGAGACTGGAATCCTTATTTCACACCACCTTATCTTATTTAAAACGGGCATTTTCTGAAATTGGTATATTGGATTTGATTCAAATGGACAATAAGCGGTATACCATGAACAAGCAGTGGTTCCATTCAGATACCCAGAGATTAAAGCAAATGTATGAAAACTGGAAAAATAGCATGGAAGCAGTGGATGTGGAGCAGGGAGTTCAGGAATTGCTTTCGATTTACCGGGGGGATTATATGGAGGAACTGGATGGAAGCTGGGTAGTGGCAAGCCGGGAGTTTTATCAGCGGCTGTATCTGCAATGCTGTGAGCTGTTGGCAGATCAGGCAGGAAGTCAGCAAAAGTATGATATGGCAGTCCGGATACTGGAGCAGGCAGTGAAGCTGGACCCGTATTCCGATTCGTTAAATGGAATGCTTTTAAAATACCTGTGTGCCATGGGAGAATTTCAAATTGCAAAGCAGCAGTATGAGCGGTATAACCGCCTGCTGAAAGAAGAGTTGAATATTGGTATTGGAAGACAGGTACGGGAAATTTATCAGAATACCATTGTAAGGCGAATCGGTTAATGAAAAAAGAAACAGTAGAGAAGAAGCAGAGGAAACAAACCGAGAACAAAGGAAGGAACGATGGAATCAATGGAAAAGGAGCCCAGGATGTCTCAGGCAGACCGGCAGCTTTGGGACAGGCTGACAGAATGGAGTGTCTGCCGGATTGCCGGTTATTTAAACCGCATGGAGGAAGAACAGGGTAGAGGCTGGAACCGGAGTGGTGAATTCAATGAAAGTATCTTAAGTCTGGAGGTTCATGAATTCTTTCAGGAACCAGGAGGCAAGCCATTCTTTGCTTCCCTGCCGGATATTCAGGCAGGCGAAGGACTTGCCGGTATTCAAAGGCGGCTGGAGCTGGATGAATTTGAACTGTTCTGTGTGATTCTGGTCATGCTCAGTGAGTTGGACTATCACTTTGAAAAGCTGTTTGTTTATTTGAATAATGACTGGAATCAGCGTCTGTTAAGTGTGGAGTGGGCAATCCGCCTCTATACCATGGACTTGGAACCGGATAGTTCCTATTTGTCTTATTTTCTGCCGGGGGGAAAGCTGGAGCAGCAGGTCTTTGATATCCGGTGGGAAGGGGCCGGTTCCGGTCTGCGTAAAGGTCTGAAGCTGAAGATATCGGTACTGGAATATCTGCTATGCTCCGGCCGATTTCAGGATAAGCCCTATTTGTGCTGGAATCCCAGGCTCCATGATCCTGTGTGGGAAGTCTGGGGAGAAGAAACGGTATTCCGTTATCTGGAAGCTGTGAAATGTAGAAAATCAAGATCCGAAGGGACTACCATCCTTCATCTGTGGGGAGCAGACAGAAGAGAGCAGCTTTTATATCCGGTCTGGTATGCAGATAGAAGTAAGCAGTCCTTAGGACTTCTGGATTACAGAAGGATGGAGGAGGAGTTTGAGGCAGAATCGTCCCAAAGGGTCATGGTATTGGAGGAGGCAGCTTTGGCAGAGGGCATCCTGTGCATTCAGAATATAGATGATTTACAGGAAGATGAAAAAAACAGCCGAAGGGTTTCCGGCTTTTTACAAAAAGCCGCAGAGCAGCTTGGGACGATTTTTATCCTAAGCAGCAGGGAGAAGCGGGGATGGAGGATTCCCTGGGATGCAGAGTATATTCCCATTGAAATTCCTTCTCCGGAAGGGAACCGCAGACTACAGTTGTGGAAGGCATTGGCAGAGGACTGTTCGGTATCGGAGGCAGTGCTCGACCAGATATCTGGTCAATATGAGTTCGGCATACGGGAAATGGAACGAAGTCTGAGGGAAGCCCGGCGTCTTGCCTATGTCAGAGGGGAAGAGGAAATCTCATTATCTGTTCTGCATGAGGCATGTGGCCGGCAGCTGGAATACAGCTTAAAGGAATGGGCGGTCTTAATAGAGAATCGTTATGGCTGGGAGGACCTGATTCTGCCGGAGGAGCAGAAAGAAGCCCTACGAGAGGCAGTGAATCAGATTCGATATCGGCAGCAGGTATATCAGGAATGGGGATTTTCCCGGCTCCGTTCTTATGGTACAGGTCTTACTCTGTTGCTGACCGGTCCACCGGGAACCGGAAAGACTATGGCGGCACAGGTACTGGCAGGTACCTTGGATATGGAACTGTATAAGATTCAGCTTCCGGCAGTCGTAAGCAAGTACATTGGTGAAACCGAACAGAATCTGAAACATATTTTTCAGGAAGGTAGAAGAAGCCGGGCTGTATTGTTCTTTGATGAAGCAGATGTATTGTTCAGCAAGCGGACAGAGGTAAAGGACAGTCATGACAAGTACAGCAACATGGAAGTGGCTTATATGCTGCAGAACATGGAGGAATATACCGGAGTAGTGATACTGGCAACGAATTTTCCCCAGAATATTGACGAAGCATTTAAGCGGCGGATTACCTTTACCATTGAATTTTGTCTTCCGGATTACCGGCATCGCTGTTTACTTTGGCAGCAGTGTGTTCCGGAGCAGCTGCCCTTAGAGCCGGATGTAGACTTTCATGAACTGGCAGAGCGATTTGAACTGAGCGGCAGTAATATTAAGAATATTATGATAAATGCAGCTTTTCTTGCGGCTTCAGAGCAGAGCTCTGTAGGAAGGAGACATATTCTGAAGGCACTGAAGGGAGAGTTTGGAAAAAGCGGGAAGTATTTTTCAGAAGATGAATTGCAACTGTAAAAAACATGGATGTTGTTAAGTGTTTGTTAAATGGAGTCTCGTATGCTGTAGAAAAATGGTTAAAATCATCAAAAAAGGAAAGGGGGTATGCTGACCGGATTCCGGTATAGAGCGGTCAGCAGGACTGTTATGGCAGAATATTTATCACCAGGCGTATATGTGGAAGAATTTGATTCCGGTGCAAAACCAATGGAGGGTGTCAGTACCAGTACTGCCGGGTTTATCGGTCTGGCAGAACGGGGACCGGTTGAGGGGACACCCCAGTTGGTAACAAATTTTGCAGATTTTAAGCGAAAATACGGTGGCTACTTATCCGAAAATGAATTTGGTGAGTACCGTTTTCTGGCTTATGGTGTAGAGCAGTTCTTCATTAATGGAGGCTCCAGATGCTTTATTGTACGGGTAGCGCCGGAAGATGCAGCAGCGGCAACGGGCTTTGCTCCCTCCAAGGATGCACCGGTACTTACCTTTATAGCGAAGAATCCGGGAATCTGGGGAAACAGTCTTCGGGTACGGGTGACTCCGGACAGCAAGAATAAGACCCCGATTTTAGAGGTAATATCTGCACCGGAGGGAAAGAAGTATCGATGCAAGAATGGTTCCGGCTTCCAGCCGGGGGATATTGTGGCTTATCGGGATATGGAGCAGGATACTATAACTTATAACCGGGTGGTGAAGAGTCAGGATAATATTCTGGAATTTGCAGAGGAATTGGGAGATGAGGCTGTAGATACCGAACTCCTTCCACAGCGGTTCATTCAAAGCTGTGAGTTTACCTTAGAGGTATCCTATGAGGATCAGGTAGAGGTCTATGAATATGCATCCCTGAATCCCGATTCTGCCAGCTTTATCACTAAGAAAACAGCCAAATCGGATTTGATTCTGGTGGAAGCAGGTGCTATACCGGAAGACATCAAACCGCCATTCGACATTGTGACCGGAGGTGGTGTGGAGGAACTGCTGGTATCCATGCTGGAGGGTTCCAATGGCTCAGTTGCCCAGATTTCTGCTGCTGATTTTATGGGAAGGGATAACGGGGCAGGAAAGCGAACCGGTATTCAGGCGTTTCTGGATAATGATATGGTTTCGATTATGGCAGTTCCCGGTGTGGTAGACCCGAATGTGCAGCTGACACTGGTGGCACATTGTGAGAATCTGGCAAGCCGGTTTGCAGTGCTGGATATGCCAAGGGATGCCAAAAAAATCGATGATATTGTGGCACACCGGGAGCTGTTTGATACCAATTATGCCGCCTTGTATCATCCATGGCTGCAGGTGTTTGATCCCCTGGACAAGAAGAATATGGCGGTACCGCCTTCCGGCTCCATGCTGGGAATCTATGCCAGAAGTGACAATACCAGAGGAGTCCATAAGGCACCGGCCAATGAGGTGGTACGGGCCTGTGTAGGGCTGGACTGTGATTTTAACAAGGGCGAACAGGATATCCTGAATCCCAAGGGTGTGAATCTGATTCGCAGCTTTCCGGGAATGGGAATCCGGGTCTGGGGTGCCAGAACCGCTACCAGTGACGGAAGCTGGAAGTACATAAATGTCAGACGGTTATTTATCTTTATTGAAGAATCCATTAAGGCAAATACCAACTGGGCGGTTTTTGAACCCAATGACGAGACCCTGTGGGTAAGGGTGAAGCGGACCATTGATGTATTCCTGACGGGACTCTGGCGGAATAGTTCTCTGGCGGGTACCTCAACGGATGAAGCATTTTTCGTAAATGTAGGACGGGATACCATGACACAGGATGATATTGACAATGGACGACTGATCTGTGTCATTGGGGTAGCACCGGTGAAACCGGCAGAATTCGTTATTTTCCGGATTTCACAAAAGACCGGAGATGCACAATAAGAGTAGAAAAGGAGGTAGTGAACCATGGCATATCCACATGGTAAGTTTCGATATACAGTTGAATTAGAAGGGTTGGAATTAGGAGGGTTTTCAGAGGTGTCCGGCTTTGATGCCTCCATTGATGTCATTGAGTACCGGGAGGGAGATAAGGTCCAGACCCCTATGAAAATTCCGGGGTTAAAGAAGTATGGAAATATTACTCTGAAACAGGGAGTTGCGGATAAGGATGCCCTGTATAAATGGATGGAAACCGGATTTGAGAAGGATGTAAACCGTCAGACCGTTACCATTACGCTGCTGGATATCAACGGAGAGCCGGCAGCCTCCTGGCAGGTCATCAATGCCTGGCCAACCAAGTATACCGCACCGGATTTTAATGCAACCTCGTCAGAGATTGCAGTAGAGACCCTGGAGCTGGCGCATGAAGGAATGACACGAACGAAATAAAGAAAGAGGTGAGAAGGCGTTATGGCTTGGCAGATTGAATATGAATTTACCCTGCCCAAAGGGTATGTGGATGCCCAGGGGGTGGTGCATCGGGAAGGTGTGATGCGGCTGGCAACTGCCGGAGATGAAATATTGCCTTTAAAGGACCCCAGAGTACAACAGAACCCCAGCTATCTTTCCATTATCCTGCTGGCACGGGTCGTTACCAGACTGGGCTCTCTGCCTACGGTAGATACCAATGTGGTAGAAGGGTTTTATACCATGGACTTATCCTATCTTCAGGATTTGTATGAAAAAATAAATAACATGGATGCTCCCGGATATTCCGGCCGTTGTCCTCACTGTGGAGCGGATATAAAGATTCCAGTAAATTTTATGGGGGCCGGAAGCTAGAAGTATATCCGGCGGAACGAGTTTATGAAGAAGTGGCGTTTATTGCCTATTATCTGCATTGGAGCCATGATGATATCATGGCGCTCCCCAATGGGGAGCGTCAGCGGTGGTGCAGGGAAATCTCCAATATTAACAGAAAGATGGAAGAGGTACAGGAAAATCCGTTTCTGATTTAGAAAGGAGCAGAGTATGACAATTGCAGGACAATATCACTTCCGGGTTACTATTGACAATCAGACCATGTCCTTTGCAAAGCTTTCCAATATGGAACGAAGCATGGAGTATGAGGTGCTCCAGGAGGGCGGCAACAATCTGGCTCCCCGGCTGCTTCCCCTTCCTCAAAAGCAGATAAAGACTTTGCGCCTGGAGCGGGGAGTAAGGGAAAGCGGTGGAACCGTTATAAATTTGTATCCAGGCAGGACAATTAAGAATGGGATCAGTGTATCCCTGCTGGATGCTGCAGGAAATACAATTGCCGATTATACCATAACAGGTGTGACCGTTGTGAAGTGGGAGCTGGGAGGATTGGATGCCCAAAGCAGTAATGTGCTGCTGGAGACCTTTGAAATGACATATACAGGAATCAAACAGGATTCATAGATAGCAGAAGGTATGACAGTATGAAAATATGGAAATGGCTGGAACGGTTCCGAAGGAGGAAGCAGGAAAACTTAAATCGCAGGTTTGCCGAGAAGGTGGAAGAGAAATACCGGTGGAAGGGGGAAGCACAGCTTTCCTTTGTTTCTTTATACTACCGGAGGAATGAGAAAACCAATACCATCATTCAGCAGGTAAACCGGCAGCAGTTGGAACAAATCATACAAAAATATATGCCCAAGACCGTTGTACCCACAACCACAATGATACAGCGGCAGGAGCGGACAAGGCTTCTGACCATTCTGGAGGATGTGAGCACTCAGGATGGAGAACGAAAGCAGCTAGAGCAGCTTATTTTCCGGCGGAAGGAGCAGGAATGGAAAAAGAACATACAGATACAGGAGGAAACCATGCTTTCCCTGCGTCAGGAAATACTACAGCAGAAAAAGGTAATTGAAACCCTGGAGAAACGGGTATCGGAACCGGTACCGGATGTGGGACAGCTATATGCGGAGTTCCGAAAGCGGATGGAGCAGCAGCTTCGTCTGGAACGACAGCGGGCAGGTCTATAGGAACAGGCGGTGATTTATGGAGAAGGCAAAGCTGATAACAGAACAGAATCAGGAAATCCAGGTTCAGTTTAATCCCGCAGAATATCAGATATCCAATAGCGTTCAATACGCAGAAAAGACAATTGTAGGATTGGAAGGAGCCGTCAGTCAGTTTGTAGCAGGGGGAAATGCGGTGCTGAATCTCACCTTGTATTTTGACACCTATGAACCACCGGGAATGAATGGGACGGAAGAAGGCGGCACCAATGTAGGAGAACAGACCAGGGAAATCGTGAAGCTGGTAAAGATTGAAGGCAGTCTTCATCGCCCTCAGCAGGTTACCTTTTCCTGGGGTGCCATTCATTTCAAAGGTGTGATTACAGAGGTAAAGGAAAGCTACACCATGTTCCTTTCGGATGGGATGCCGGTCCGGGCAAAGCTGGATGTAACCATGAAGTCTGTATATGACAGCAGCACCGGTAAGCGGCAGGAGCCCTTTGAGTCGCCGGACCGTACCAAGTACAGACGGGTCCGGCAGGGAGAGTATCTGTGGAATTATGCCTATGAGGAGTATGGTGACCCGGATCGATGGAAGGAAATTGCTGTGGAGAATGGACTGAAGCATCCCATGGAGATTCAGCCGGGACAGCTGCTTCGGATACCGGCTCTGACAAAGCAGTAGAAGGAAGGTGGAAACATGCCAGCAGACTACGGGGCACTGGCATCCAAATACGGTAATTTTACCACACCGGTAATGAAGGTTTTGATAAATGGAAGTGATGTGATAGCCAATCAGAAGCTTGCGGTAGAGAATCTGTCAGTATCCTTATCCCTGAATCAGGCAGGAAGCGTACATTTTAATGTGGTAAATGTCTTCGAGTTATCCAGCAGGACCTTTACGGATGCAATAAAGCAGTCCTTTCAGCCGGGCAGCAGTATAAAAGTAGAGCTGGGCTATGGTTCTGCTACCCGTCTGTTGTTTCAGGGATATGTATCAGAGCTGTGTCTGGACTTTGGGGAAGCACCACAGATCAGTGTAACGGCATTGGACGTTACCCGTCTGCTGATGGATACGGTACACCAGAATCTGGTCTATGAGGTCACCAGTTATTCCGCTGCATTTCAGGCGGTCATGAAGGAGTTTGAAGGAATGTATGATAGCTTAGAGGTAGAGGATACGGAAGACAGTCTGACAAAGGTAGTTCAGAAGGACAGTTCTTTTCGATTTATTCAGGAAGAACTATGTGTGAAGGCAAACCGGGAGTTTTTGGTGGCAGGAGGAAAGGTATACTTCCGGAGTCCCCGGAAGGAGACAGAAGCGGTTGCCGCCTTAAACTGGGGGGAAGGTCTGATGTCGTTTCAGGAACGAAGGACGCAATGCAATCAGACCATTCGTGTGTACGGAAAGGCAGAAAATAAAAAGGATCAACTGAAGGTGGAAATAACGGCGAAAACCGATGCTGCTTCCTCAAAGCTCTGTGTCGTAAAGGAATATCAAAAGTATAGTCTGATCGGACAGGATGCCATTCAGAAATATGCAGAACAGATTGCCGGCAGGCAAAAGGCAGCAGGGGAAGGCGGAAGCGGAACCTGTATCGGCATACCGGAGCTGATACCGGGCAGTTATATTAAGCTGGGAAATCTGGACTCCGGGGAAGAGAAGGAATATTACATCAAAAGTGTGAAGCACAATATGGGAAGCAGTGGTTATACCACGCAGTTTGACGTAGAAGGGTGTAAATGATGCAGTTGGATAATCGGACAAGAGAAGATATCATACTTGAAATGGAGGAGCTGGCAGGAAGCTATACACCGGAGTGGAAGTTTCGTACCCGGCAGGGGGATGCAGGCTCTGCCCTGCTGAATATTTATGGTGATATGCTGATAGAACTGCTGCGGCAGTATAATCGGATTCCGGAGCGGGACAAGCAGGGCTTTTTCCGGATGCTGGGTACCCGTCAGAGACCGGCGGAGCCGGCACGGGGATATGTATCCTTTGGATTATCGCATCCGGAGACAGAAGGAACCGTAGTAGCGACAGGAACCGGATTGTGGGGAGCTGGAGAGGATGGAGAGCCGGTGAAGCTGGAAACCCAAAAAGAGATTTATATCAGTAATAATGAGCTGGGACCAGTTATGTATCAGGATGGAGATGAAGATCAAATCTACTGTCTGGCAGAAGCAGAAGGGAAGCTTTCCACCGCATCAAAGGAGAATCTTCAGGAGCATGTATGCTGTCTGGGACATTCTACGGTATTTCATATTGGAGGGGAAGCAGAGCTTTTGATTAGCTTTCAGCCCCGACGGGACAGCCGGGATTGGGATGCACTGATACAGGACCGGGAGAAAACCGGATTTTCTTATGGCTCCGGCGCGAGAGAGTGGCAGTTTGAAACATGGAGCTGTCATTCTCATACCATTCGGCTAAAGAAAACAAAGGAAATGCCGGATTTTGCAGTTGGAAAGGGAGAACCGGCGGTTTGCTGTTCCATCCGGTGGAGGGCAAAGGACATCCGGGCATATGCAGGACTGGAGATAACCGATATCCGGATAGGAGCAGTCTGTCCTGCTGCATTGCCGGACTATGTCTATACGGCAGAAGGACAGGAAGGGATACAGCGTTTTTTCCCCTTTGGAGAACGTCCGTATTCCCATGGAGAATGTTACATTTGCTCCAATGAGATTTTGGAGAAAAAGGGTGCAGTGATTCATCTGACTCTGGATATGGAGTTTCGGAAGCTGCCATTGCTTCAGAAACCGGCCCCTCTGCCTATTCACTGGAAAACCATTATGAAGCAGTCGGATTTTCCAAAGACAGAGGAATTACCGGTTACCATTGGTGAAGTGGTATGGGAATATTATAATGGCACAGGCTTTACCCGGCTGTTTACAGAACCTATGTATACCCATATCTTTTCACCTCCCCCGCAGGCCCCCTTGGATTCTGACAAGTCAGGTATCCGGTCTGAACAGGTATCTTTTCTTTGCCCCAGAGATATTGTGCCCTTTCTGGTAAATGCAGAAACCGTATACTGTATCCGAATTCGGGTTCTCCGTATGCAGCATGAATATACGGTCAACGGCTATTACCTGAGTCCCTTTATTACCCGTATGGAGCTATCCTATGATTATCAGGATTCTATGCAGGAACCGGAGGTTTTCAGGTGTTGCAATAATCTGGAGGAGCATTGGTATACAGACAGGCAGCCTGTGATTCCCTTTCGGTCCCAATCTGAGCCCCGACCGGGCATTTACATCGGCTTTTCAAAGCCCCTGATTGGTGGTCCTTACGGGATATACTGCCAGATGGGAGAACGGTCTGCTGTCTCCAATCAGAAACAATGGAATTATGAATACTACAATGGAAGGGAATGGAGCAGTCTGGTTCTGGAGGATGGAACAGAAAATCTGACAAAAAGCGGTATTCTCATGCCCTTTGGTAACTACGACATGCATGCCCTTCGGTTATTTGGAGCAGAGCGGTATTGGCTGCGCCTGATTCAGCAGCAGAATGACAGGACAGTCCGAAAAGAAGCAGGGATTCCCATGCAGGAGATTTGGATGAATACCACTTCCGTATTGGCAGTGGAAGGGGCATCGGAAGAGTATCTGACTCTGCCGGAAGCAGAAGGCTGCATTTCCTGCCAGTTGAAACAGAAAAATATCCAGCAGATTCAGGTCTGGGTGAACGAGACTTACTTGTCCCAAGAGGAAGTGGAGGAGCTGGAAAAGAAAATCGAAGTCCGCAGGATAAGAAATGAAGCAGGAGTGTTGGACCAGATCTGGGTCCTGTGGGAGGAGGCAAAGGATATCCGGAGTATACAGCCGGATACCCGGTTCTATTGTGTAGAACGGCGGGAAGGCATCCTTCGGTTTTCATGTGGGAAGCAGGGGTTTCTTCAGGGGAACCGGAGAGAAAATCAGGTGAAGGCAGTGTATACATGGGGAGGCGGCAGCAGGGGGAATCTGAGAGAAGGTCAGGTGACTCACATAAGCCGTTCCATTCGTTTTCTGAATCAGGTGGTCAACCATCATGCTCTTTCCGGCGGAAGAGAGGAAGAACTGCCGGAGGAGGCAGCTGCCCGTATGGAGCGTCAGCTTCTTCACCGGAACCGGGCTGTTATGCGCTCAGATTATGAAGCTCTGGCACTGGAATCTACAAGGGAAGTGAAACGGGTAAAAGCATTTTCCAATCGAAATGGATTGGGAGAACGGCAGCAGGGAGCGATTACACTGGTCGTGCTGCAGGAGGAATATGAAAAAAAGGAATTTCAGACATTGCAGGAAGAGATTTATGAATATATTCAAAGTCGGATGCCCGGTATCCGACAGGTACAACGTAATTTTTTTATTGTGGAGCCTTGGTTTACGGAGATACAGGTAACAGCAGTATGCAGAATAAATCCACAGACTTCCGTATTTGCATGTGAGGCAGAAGCAGAAGAACGGCTTGACCGGTTTCTGAATCCCTTAACGGGGAATTCGGACGGAAAAGGGTGGAAGATTGGTCAGGCACCCTGCCGGGAACAGCTTCGGCATGTGTTACATAAGACCCAGGGGATTTGTCAGCTTCAACGGATGGTGGTAAAGGCATACTGCCGGCGGAATGGAAGGCTTCAGGAAATCGATCTGGAAGGAAAGCTGCCGGAGTTTATAATGGTAATCAATGGCAGCTATCGGTTTCAGATGGTATTTGACGATAGCAGGAGAGAAGGAGAGGATGCATGATGGTATCAGCAGATTCATTGGAAAAGAATGCATATGAAGATATCCGGAGCCGTGCCATACAGAGTATTGTACACTATCAGGAGGAATGGACCAACTACAATGCTTCGGATGCAGGAATTACTTTGCTGGAGCTGCTGGCATGGATGCAGGAGATGCAGGGGTTCTATCTGGACCAGTTTGGAAAAGAAAATGTACCGCTTTATCTGGAGCTTTTGGGAATGACACCCTATGGCTTGTATCCTTCTATGGTAATGGCTGACGTATCAGTGGAGCAGGAAATGATGATTCACAAAACCACCCGGTTCTTAACGGATTCCATATGCTTTGAACCGGAGGCGGAAGGTCTGCTGGGATGCGAAAGACTGATGCGATGTTATGCCCAGGATGAGGATGATACATTGTTGTGGAGTTGTTCCGGAGAAGAATTGCAGTATGGCAGATGGATGTTTGGAGAAGAACCCAAGCCGGGGAATTGTTTTTATTTATGCTATGATCGGTCCATTCTGCTTTCCCATCGTCATTTTCTTTATCTGGAACTGGAACTGCCGGAAGGCCTGGAGCGCAATCCGACAGCCCGGGGAAGGGAAGCTTTGTTTTCCAGATTCCAGTTGGAATATTGGGATGGAGGGAGCTGGAGCCCCTGTACCATATTGGAAGATGAAACAGCCGGATTTCTACAAAGCGGCTGTATTCATTGGAGGGCAGAGGGGAGGATGGCGGTCCTGGAGGAGGTATATTGGCTGCGGATACGGCTCCTGGCATGTGATTTTGATCTGCCGCCTCGGCTGCGGGAGGTGAACACCCGGCGGATACGGCTGTTGCAGAAGGAAACACTGACTGCATCCGTAGAGCTGCAACTTCCCTTTCAGACAGAAGGCATCTATTGGATTGATTTACAGAAGGATATAGAAGAAGGGGAAGAAACCGAGGTTTTCATAAGACATGGGGAAACCTATCAAAGAGTTGAGGTATGCCAAAAGGATAATCAAAGGCTGGAATTCCATTATGCCCAGAAGGAGCATCACTCTCTTCATGTACTGGTTGTTGTAAGGCAGAAAAAGAGCAGTATTCCGATTAAGTGGGAAGCCACCGGCTTTCCCGGTCAGGTCATCCGGCTGGAGGATTGTCACATTATGGGAAGCCGTCTGCAGGTACTGGTAGAGCAGGAAGATCATCCGGGAGAGTATCGCTTCTGGAAACCGGTCAGACATTTTTGGAGGGCGGATTCCAATGAGGAATGCTATAGGTTTCAGGAAGAAACCGGGGAGCTGTTTTTTGGTGATGGGATTCATGGGAAAATCCCGGAGGGCAGTATTATTCTTACGGATTGTGTCCGGACCTTGGGACCTGCCGGAAGTGTGAAGGAGGGGACTTCTTTTGCGTGGCAGGGTGGCAGGGCCTATTGCCGGAAGGCAGCCTGGGGAGGAAGGAATCCGGAAACGGAATCGGAATGTATGGAACGTTTTTGGAATCAGGCAGAGAGTGAAAAACGGGCAGTTACCGGAGAAGATTATGAGAAGCTGGTAAAGCAGACACCGGGACTTATCATACAGAAGGTAAAAGCAATCAGTGGAGCGGATAACAGTATGACTCTGGTGGTGGAAGGCGGATACGGCGGCAGACACCGGCTGAACGCCATCTATCAGAGAGAAATCCGGGACTGGCTGGAGGAAAAACGAGTGCTGGGAACCCGGATTCAACTGGAGTCACCGGAGTACATTCCTGTTTCTGTCCATGCTGTACTTCGGGTATATAAGCGGTTCCATCAGGCAGAGGACTGGATTCGGGAGGCAGTGGAAGAATTTTTCCGGATTCACATGAAGGAGTTTGGGGCGGAATTTCAATACAGCCGTTTGTATGGAATTCTGGATGGATTAAGCTGTGTGTCAGGGATTCAGGGACTGACGGTGACAGCCACAGGCAAAGGGATTCAGTATCAAAGGGATGGGAGCTTCCGGCTTCCTGACCATGGTCTGACGGTTCTGGATGAGGTTCAGATACAGTTGATATAAGAAAACAGGGGTTAGAAAATGGAATGGAAGCAACCGTATTTTTTATGGAATAACAAAGAAACCTTTGGAAGAGGACAGGGCAGTGGTATTCAGATATCCGGGAAAGGCCTGGTTCTGGAGGAGGGAAAGGACACCGGGAGCTATTATACCAGAATATGCGACAGCAGGCAGTCATCCATGGAATGGGACCGGATACGGATACTGGGGGACATCCCATACCCGGAAGACCTTCAGATATCGATTTATACCTGTGACAGAGATGATATCCTGGTGAAAAATGCTCGGTATAATCTTCAAGAACTGCTGGGAGATACTTCCATTCCCATAGAAGAAAAAGACGGTTTGCTGGAGGGTTGCAGGCGAAAGGACCTGGCATATGAGAAAAATCAGTTGCTGCAGGGCATTACAGGACGGTATCTCTGG
>JAIECC010000403.1 GCA_029068665.1 Lachnospiraceae bacterium | reverse complement strand
AATATGAATACAATAATTGCAGTCGTAGACAGCGGCATCACAGAGGAAGAACAGAACTCGGATTTGGAAAAAGCATCTGAAATATTAAGGCAGGGCGGGCTGGTGGCATTTCCCACAGAGACGGTATATGGACTGGGAGGAGATGCACTGAATCCCAAGGCATCCGAGAAGATTTATGCAGCGAAAGGCAGACCTTCGGACAACCCGTTGATTGTTCATATTGCAAAGGAAGAAGATTTGGAGCGGATTGCAAGGGATATTCCGAAATCAGCCTATGAGCTGATGGATGTATTCTGGCCCGGTCCTCTGACCTTGATTTTTCATAAGCAGTCCATCGTGCCGGACAGCACCACCGGTGGCTTGGATACGGTAGCAGTACGGATGCCTTCCCACAATGTGGCATATGAACTGATCCGACGCTCCGGCATAATGCTTGCAGCACCCAGCGCCAACTCTTCCGGAAGACCAAGCCCCACCACTGCAGGACATGTAAGAGAAGACCTGGACGGTAAGATTGACATGATTCTGGATGGGGGCAATTGTCAATACGGAATTGAATCTACCATTGTGGATCTGACCGGTGAGATTCCCATGATATTAAGACCGGGGTACATTACCAGGGAAATGCTGGAAGAAATAATCGGTGATGTGGCAGTGGACCCGGGAATTATAAATGATGAAGGGAATGTAAGACCTAAGGCGCCGGGGATGAAGTACACCCATTATGCACCCAAGGGAATCCTGTCTATTGTGGAAGGAGATTCGGCAGAAATAGTTGTTCAAAGTATTAACCGTCTGGTAAAGGAACGGCAGGCGGCAGGCTGCCGGGTAGGAGTACTGGCAACCGGAGGGAATGCTTCCGCATACGAAGCAGATGAAGTGATTATCATAGGTGATAAGTCAGATGAACTGATGATTTCTGCAAATCTGTACCGTACGCTGCGAGAGTTCGATGCCAGAGGAGTAGATTATATTTATTCAGAATCCTTTGCCGGAAGCGGCCTTGGAACGGCAATTATGAACCGGCTGATGAAAGCGGCAGGGCATCGGGTGATTCAGGCATCCGGTGTGTAGAGGCTGATTACAACCGGCAGAAAGGGAATAGATTAACGCAGATGAGTGGAATAATGAAAGAAATAAAGAAAAGGCAGTAGAAATGTCAAACCTGTTGTATTAAAATAGTGAAAGGATATTAGGAGGTAAATTTCGTATGATAGCATTAGGAAGTGATCACGGGGGATATGGTCTGAAGCAGGAGATCATAAAGCATTTGACAGAGAAAGGGATAGAATTCAAAGATTACGGCTGTTTTAGTGAAGAGGCATTTGATTATCCGATATCAGGAAAGGCGGTTGCACATGCGGTAGCAGGAGGAGAATGCGAGAAGGGTATCCTGATCTGCGGTACCGGAATCGGTATGTCCATGGCGGCAAATAAGGTGCCCGGAGTCAGGGCGGCAGTATGCCATGACTGCTTTAGTGCTCAGGCAACCAGAGAGCATAATGATGCCAATGTCCTTGCCATGGGTGCAAGGGTAATCGGACCGGGACTTGCACTAAAGATTGTGGATATTTTTTTGGAAACACCATTTTCAAATGATGAACGGCATATCAGAAGAATCGGCATGATGGAATAAAAGTATTTTTTCTAGACTTTTTTGGTATTATTTAGTATAATTTATTGCGAGGTGAGAGAATCATGAAGGAGTACAAACAAATATTCAGGGTGGTAGCACTGATTTCCCAGGTCGGATTAACCATGTTATCATCTGTTTTTGTTTGTGGACTGATTGGTTATTTTATTGATAATCGCTTTGAAACCCACACATTTATCGTATTTTTGATCCTTGGGATTGCAGGTGGTTATCGGGCAGTGTATTCCTTGATTAAGCAGTTTATTGTTAAGAAGGAGGATCAGGCAGATGAGGAGACTGGATCCGACTGTTAGGGATCTGCTGACAGGCGCCTTGCTGTATGGAATGATTGCAGAGGGAATCGGTTTGATTCTGCTTGAGAACCGGTTGCGATTTACTCTGGGGATATTGGTTGGTTATGTTTGTGTGACTGCAATGGTCTGCCATATGTATCTGACGCTGGAGAAGGGACTGGATATGAACCCGGATTCTGCGGCAAAATATGTGCGGCGAAACAGTATTTTGCG
>JAIECC010000402.1 GCA_029068665.1 Lachnospiraceae bacterium | reverse complement strand
GGTTTAAACGGTCTCGGGCATGGACATTGTTCAAAGGAATCGCCGTGCTGGCGCTTTGCTGGTTATTTGCGGCCATTTTTGAATTAAATACCATTCTTTGGATTTTTCGAAATACAATCAGCGTAGGTATTATTGCAATTATTGTAATTTTTCAGCCGGAGCTTCGAAAAGCGTTAGAGCAATTAGGAAAGCAGAATTTTATTTCATCTTTTTTTGATAGTGGAAACAGTGAAAAGAAAGAGCGGTTTTCGGCAAAGACACTGAATGAACTGGTAAAGGCAACTTATGAAATGTCAAAGAATAAAACAGGTGCCTTGATTGTAATTGAACAAACTGTAGCTCTGGGTGATTATGAGAGGACCGGAATTCCCGTTGATGCAGTAGTATCCAGTCAGTTGTTGGTGAATATTTTTGAACATAATACACCATTGCATGATGGTGCAGTGATCATGCGGAATAACCGGATTACAGCGGCAACCTGTTATCTCCCTCTTTCGGATAGCTTGGAAATCAACAAGGAATTGGGAACCAGGCATCGGGCCGGTATTGGAATCAGTGAGGTTTCTGACAGCATGACGATTATTGTTTCGGAAGAGACCGGTGACGTTTCGGTTGCAGTAGGCGGCGAGTTATTTCGTGGATTAGATGCAGATAATTTGAAAAAGAAGTTATCATATATTCAAAATAAGTCTCTTGATGTGAAACGGTTCAGATTGTGGAAAGGTAATAAGAATGAAGGAAAAACTTCTTAAAAACTGGGGTCTGAAAATTATGGCCGTCCTGATAGCTTTTCTGGTATGGTTCCTGGTAGCGAACATAGAAGATTATTCCATATCTAAGACAATTACGGGAATTCCCGTTGCAATTTTGAATGAGGAAGCAATTACATCCCAGGATATGGTATATGAGATTGTTCAAGGCAGAACGGTAGATATTAAAGTAGAAGGAAGACGTTCAGTTGTTGAAAAATTAACAATCGATGATTTTACGGCATCGGCTGATTTATCGGAGCTTTCCATTACGAATTCCGTACAGATTTCAGTGGATGCTGTCAGTAGTGCGATTCGAAGAGAAATTAATATTTCTGTTGTAGACACTATGATGAAGGTGGCAATTGAGGAACGGGGAGAACAAAAGCTTCCAATCACTGTAGTTACAAAGGGAGAAACCCA
>JAIECC010000401.1 GCA_029068665.1 Lachnospiraceae bacterium | reverse complement strand
AATCTGTTTTGGGTGTTCTGTTCCATATTTCATTTTAAAACTTTGTATAGAAGATGAAAAAGTGAAACCGATTCCGTTTTAAAGAAGTATTACTTATAAGAGTATGTCAGAGATTCAATAAAATTCATTTGATTTTGAGATGTTTTGGAAGGAGGACGGCCATGAAAAAAGTGTTGCTCAGCATAGTTCTATTGTTGATTGGGTGTGCGAATATATGTGGATGCCGGAACGAGGATGTCAACACCATTCCGGCACTGGAAGAAGTGATTCGGATGTCCGATGAGGAAGCAACCGACTGTCTTGCGGGTTACAGCCGGGAGGAGCTGGCTGCTGCCTGGGGAGAACCGGATCCGTGGCCATTTGGTGTGGTAGGGGATTGGTGGCACTATGGAAATAATGGCGGCTACGTAGAGATTCTTTATGGGCTTGATACAGGTGGTGACTTCGATATAAATGAGATTGGAGATTATCAAAGTGTTGTACACAGTGTAAGTATTAGACCGGATGTGTATACAACAGGATTAACGGCTTCTGACCGCATGGTGGATGAATTCTTAGAGCAGTTGGGAGAGTATGACACCGGTTATGCGGATGATGTCTGCTACAATGTATCATCGCAAACGGAATTGCTCTGGTATGGTTTTGAGGTCTTTAAGTTCGAGAAATCCGCTGATGCATTTCTGTTGTATGACGGAGAAATCTATGAGCTGAAAAGCGGAATCGGCTTTGAAGGGATTACTTCCTTTGCTTTGGCTGATTTGAATCAGGACGGGAGCATAGAGTTGTATTATACGGTTGTGGCAGGCTCCGGTAATCCATATGGCGAAGTGGGGTATTTTGATACGGCAGTGAAGGAGAATATAATCTTTGATACTGTATTCCACTTTCCGGTATGTATGTTGGCTATGCAGGGAGAACAGGATGGCATTGGTATCTACGAAGGAAGCTTTGACAGGATTTCTTCTGTGGAAATGAGTCTGACTGATTATGGGGCAAAGCTTGCCCGGATTCGCTATTCCGGAGATGAGATTGTGCTTGAGGAAGAAACGGAGGTACAAGAGTAAAAATGAAACCAGAAAAATTAAATACCAGTATAAAAAAACGATATATAATTCTTATTATCTTAGTACTGCTGATACTGTTCCCATATATAAAGGTGGAAATACATACATTCCTCTTTGGCGGACAGTTCCGTAATTTGTATGATGCTTCCGGCTGGATTGAAAATGTCAGATACTTTAAGGTAATGGAGTACAATAATTCATGTGCGGATATATTGTATGTGTCAGATTCAGAAAATGAAGGAAGTAAGGCAACCTTCCTGTATCATTTTCAAAAGATTAATGACCAGTGGGAACTGGAATCCTGGGAGTGCTTGTGGTCAAGGAGTGGTAATGCTGAGAAGTTCTTCTATCCCTATTATCCACACTGGTGATAGTAAAACGGGTGAGATGGTGGTAAAGTACAAATAAGATAATGAGATACAGTAAAAATATATACAACCATAGCCTGTATGGTATAGAAAGGAGTCAGGAACAATGATGCAGTTTTATTATGTAACAAATTATTCAATACCATTATGTCTGGACTATATGAAGCATGAGAATGTGCAGGACAGATTTGTATATCAATGGGAGGAGAAGGAAGATTATTTTTTAATTACATTTCTGGAATATAAGAATGATATCAAAAGCCTGGCTACGTCACCCAAGCCTACATTCAAAGTGGTATTTGAAGAACTGGAAAATCAGGTGGGAATCAATGTACAGTTTTTAAGTGGCACGTTGCAGCCGGTTCCGTTTGTATATACAAAAGAAGTGGATATGTTCTGGGAGAAAAAGCTGGATGCAAAGAAAGTAAGATAATGCCTAAACTAAAAAACTTTCAAAGTGGTAATAAAGAGTATTCAGTAGTTAATGGCTATAGCATGGGCAGGATAGGTGAAGAAAATGAAAACATTACGTGCAAAAGGAGCGTTGAGATTAGGTTTTGCATTCTCGGCAGTGCCGAGCGTTATAATTATTCTTTTGGGTGCATATGAGTTTTGGGAAGGGGATATAGATGATGGTATATTCTATATACTCTTTTCGCTCCTGTTGATACTACTAGGAACGTTTGTGGGCATAAGAATATATCGTACACATTGGATTCGATATGGAAATGGAAAGATTATAATTCGGCGAGTCAGTAAAGAACGTGTGAATGGTGTACCAGTGGGAAAATGGAAAAACAGAGAAGATACATTTTTGCTTGAGGAAATAGAAGCAAATGGTCTGTCATGGCAGGTTTTAGGTCATTATGTGGAATATCATCGCAGCAGTGGAAGGTCTCTTACAACGGAGGTTTTTTTTCAGTTAAAAAATGGAAAAAGAATAGGGTATGAAA
>JAIECC010000400.1 GCA_029068665.1 Lachnospiraceae bacterium | reverse complement strand
TTACAAATGTAGATGTTTCAAAGAAAGAACTTACCGATTTGACTGGCATTGAATATTTTATAAATCTAAAAGAATTAAATTGCTGTAATAACCGGCTAAGGAGTCTGGATGTGAGTCAGAATACAGTCTTAGAAATTTTAGATTGCGGTGGTAACCGGCTAACTAGTCTGAATGTGGGGCAGAATACAGATTTGCAAGAATTATACTGTTCTAGTAACCAGTTAAGTAGTTTAGATGTGAATCGGAATACAGCCCTGGAGTGGTTGGAATGTTTTGGTAACCAGATAAGTAGTTTAAATGTGAGTCAGAACACAGTGCTGGAAGGATTAAATTGTAGCTCTAATAATTTAAGCAGTCTGGATGTGACACAGAACACAGTACTGAGAGAATTATTGTGTAGCGATAATCAGTTAAGTAGTTTAGATGTGAGTCAGAATACGGCGCTGAGATATTTAGATTGTAATTATAGTAAAATATCATTGCCTCTCTATCAGTCAGGTAGTGAATATTACATTGATTTATCATCCCTTCCATTAGATACCGGAAGAGTCCTCAATCCGTCTGTTGGCAGCTATAATGCGGAAAATGGACATATTGAGGGATTGACTTTGGATATAAACGGCAGCAGTCTGACCTATCAGTATAATGTTGGTTGGAAAGACCGGATTATGGAAGTAACCGTGAATATATCCGGAGATCCAATTAAAGTAGGGGTGGCGGAAGAACCAAGTACAGAAGGAACTACAGAAAAGCAGGACTCTGTTCAGACTACGGAAGTTGTACCGACAGAGAATACACAAGCAGAAAAGACCTCCCAGAACACACCGAAGACCGGAGACACTATGTTGCCGGTATGGATTGCCATCCTTGGGCTGCTTAGTGCCGTAAGTTATCTTGTGGCGAGAAAAAAGAAATAGTATAAAATAATAAAGGTATCATAAAGAAAATAAAGCGAATAAAGCGAATAAAGAAAAGACAAGTCAATGTAGATTAAAACATTGTACTACAGGCAGGTGTAGAACATGCACCTGCTTTTGTCTTTCTATCGTGCATCAGTCTGCGTTTATCCTGCTGTGCAACTAAAATTTGCGCAAGTGCAACTGAAACTTTATATGAAAAAGAATGGGATTTTGGTAAAGTTAATAGTGTTATGTCAATAAAAAACAGGAGGAATTATAGAATGCAAAAAAGACAAAAAGTATTAGGAGCAGCAATCGGCACTATCTTGGGTCTAGGTCTGCTTATAAATCCCAATGCAGAACTGCGTCCGGTGTATGGAGCGGATGCCCCGGTTGCAATTAACGAGACGAATTTTCCGGATGCAGTATTTCGGGAGTACGTAAAA
>JAIECC010000040.1 GCA_029068665.1 Lachnospiraceae bacterium | reverse complement strand
AATTTATAATGGCTGTGCACACATTTTTTGTTTAAAGGAGTATTTCCCGTGTCAGAAGCTTATATTATGATAATTGATATTATGGAAGAGCACCATGCCCGCATGCAGAATCTGCGGAAATACTATCCTTTTTTTGTTTTAAATGAATCAACCTTTTCTCAATATAAAGAAGGCCGCTATGGGAATTTGGACATGGGTTATATTACCATGGCAAGCCTGCGGTTCTTCATCAATGAAAATCAGTTTAATGAACAACCTATAACCTACGAACAGTATGAAAGATTTGTGACAGAGCTGTTGCGGCGGGATTTTGATTTAGAAGTGGAAGGAACTGAGGAGCAGGAGCTGGCGGCTTACATATTCGACAAAATAAAAAATGACGGCCGTCCTTTTGAGTTTCATTTTTTTGATCCGGAGGATAAGAAGCGGAAGACAGCAAGGGTAAGACTTATTGAAAGTGAAATTGTGAATGGAGTGGTGGAATACCGGATTACTTCGGAGGGTATAGAATTCTATCTGGATACCAAGGAAGTAAAAGATGAAAGCAAGATCAGCATCCAGCAGCTATTGCTGGAGAAAATGATAACAGCCAAGAATTTCAAAGGCGGTATCGATGTGGTACGGCGGATCAATAGTGAGGTGAAGCGGCTCATAGCCCAGAAGGAAACGGTCATAGAGCTTTTGAGCCATGATGTATTCCAGGGAGCAGAAGCCTGTGAGGAATACATGGCTACCGTGGCACGCTGGTTTGAAGAAGAGCAAAAGCTATTTGCCAAGAACAAGGCATTGATTGAGCAGACCTTAAATAAGGCTGCTTTAGAGGGAGCAGGAACCCGGGAAGCAGAATCCTTTTACCGTTCTCTGGAGGAAATCAGTAAGCTGGAAACAGAGCTGAAGCGGACCATTCATCGGCATGGTGAATTAATCAGTGAAACCACCCAGCTTCAGGATATTGCCGATAAAATGATTCACCAGGCGAAGCTGCGGAAGCTGCGGAATGTATTTGATTTTCAGGGAAGTCTGCAAAAATTGGAGCAGCAGGACAATCCGGCAGGTATGGAGTACATACTGGCTCCATTGTTTGCTCCCAAGCTGGAAAAGACCTTTGGACTTTCTTCCATTGATAACATGCTGACCTATAAGTTGGAACAGGGAGACCGGGGCGAGCAGGTAGTAAAGGAAGCCGCTGACCGGAATTTCCGGTATGAGGATGAAAAAGAAGATGACCGGATCGCTCACAACTTTGGACGGATTTTTTATGAATTGTTGGATCAGCTGGATAAAAAAGGCAGCATTGAACTACAGGAATTCAATGCTATTTTGGAAATAAAATATGGAGAAGCATTTTTGAATAACGGAGATTACTATTCATTCTTGGTTCATATTGCACAAAAGACCTATTATTGTGTCAGTGACTTAGAGGAAAAGCCGGAGACCTTTTTGGAAAATCTGGTGCTGGAGGCTTTAACGGAAGAAGAAAAGAAACGATTCCGGAATATGAGCTTTACTCTGGAATTCCTGGAACAGGAAGAAATCCGGATTCAAAGGGGAGATACGGAATTTACCGTTACAAATATTTTGTTTGAATGCACAAAAGAAAGGATCAGAAAGCATGGATAGTCGAAATATGGATAAGGCATTGGAGCTTTATGCAAAGCTTACCATGGGGGAAGAGGTGAAACGTACTCACCCGGAGAATGGAAGGCTGTATGAAGAATATTATCAGAATGCAGAAGTCTATGAGATATTGAATCAGATCTTGAAAAAGCTGAATCTGAATCTGTATGAATACAAGGAAGCCTTATATTTAAGTGCGGGAGAGGGTAACCGGGTCTTTGGTTATACCAACGAGGAATTAAAGCGGCTGATGGGTCTGCGGTATAATAAGGAATTATACATGAGCTACTATATCATGTATCAGCTTCTGCTGTGCTTTTATCAGGACTCTGCTTCCTATCAGTACCGGGAGTATATACGGTTAGAGGAGATTGTGAAAGAGGTTGCATCCTCCCTTGCAGGAATCACCAGAGATTTAAGCATTTATGCTATGGATGAGATTGAAGAAAACAGCTTTAAGAGCATTGCCCTTTTGTGGGAAGAGCTGCCGGTAGTGACCGGAGAAGACCGGGAACAGCTTCGGGCTTCCAGAGCGTCTCAGATGGGGATGGTTAAGCTGGTATGCAATTTCCTGATGGGACAGGGATTATTGCTGGAGGTAAGTGAACGGTATTATCCCACAGACCGGATGCGGGCGTTGACAGAGCAGTATTTTGAAGAATACCGGGGACGGATTTACGAGTTGTTGGAAAGAGGTGAGGATCATGCCGAGTATTAATCGGATTCGTGTAAATAACGTAAAATACAACTTTGGTACTCAGCAGTATGATGATTTCACCATGCGTATGTATGGCAGGAACACCTTATATGATCTGGCAAACGGAGGCGGCAAGAGTATTTTGATGCTGTTGCTGCTTCAGAATCTGATTCCTAATTGTACCCTGGATGAAAAGCAGCCCATCGAAAAGCTGTTTCGTACCGGCGGGGGCAATACTACCATTCATTCCCTGATTGAGTGGAAGCTGGATGAGCCGGATATCCGAGAAGGTTACCGCTATATGACCACCGGATTTTGTGCCAGAAAAGCCAAGGATTCTCTGGATGAAGAAGAGGGCGGCAGGGAAATTGCTGCAGTAGAATACTTTAATTACTGTATTTTTTATCGGGATTATAATGATAACGACATTATTAATCTGCCTCTGGTAAAGGACGGAGAGCGGGTCAGCTTTACCGGCTGGCGGAACTATCTGAAGGAGTTAGGCAGGCGTGATCTAAAGCTGGAGGTTCAGGTCTTTGACCGGAAGGGAGAGTACCAGCGGTTTATCAGTCAGTATGGTTTATATGAAAGTCATTGGGAAATCATTCGGGGCATTAACAAGACAGAGGGACATGTCCGGACTTATTTTGAAACCAACTACAGAACTGCCCGAAAGGTAGTAGAGGATTTATTAATTGAAGAAATTATAGAAAAGGCATATCAGGTTAAAATCAACAAGGAAGATGAAGGCCATGATATGGCACATACCTTATTGGAAATCAAGGATAAGCTGGTTGAACTGTCCAGGAAAAAGCGGGAAATAGCAGATTATGACCGGCAGACGGAGCTGCTTCATGTCTTAGAGGCAAGAGTTGCGGCTTTTCTGGAGCTATATGAGGAACAGGAAAAGCAGAGCGCCAATCTTGCAGATGTGTGCGTTACCGGCTCCACCATAGCAAAGACCAGTGAAGAAAAGATGAAAGAGCTGGAGCTTCAGCGGGAAGCACAGCAGGTACAGATCAAGCAGCGCCGGCTTGCTTATGAAAGCTTAAAAATCAAACGGGATCAGTTGAAATATGAGCAGTTAGCGGAAGAAATCCGGAACATCCAGTCTGATATGGAACGGGAACAGGAAGCGGTATCTGTCTGCCGACAGGAATTGAACCGAAAAGAAAGTATGAATGACTACCTGGATTATTGGCAGGATAAGACCTTAAAGGAAGAAAATGAAGCGGTAATTGAAGCTTCCCTTCATCAGAATGAAGATCAGTTATCTGAATTACAGGCACTTGCCCGGATAAAAAAGCAGCGGGATGACCAGGCGCTGATTGACCTTCGGGCATCATTAGCCAAAGAGGAACAACAGAATACGGAAGCAGAGCAGAAGGTTGCTTCCCTGCAAAAGCAGGAACGGGAGGCAGAAATCGCTCTTGCAGTGGCAGAGCATGATAAGCAAAAGCTGGAGGAAGAATATCAGAAGGATGTAAAAGCCATGCAGGAGCTGCGGAGCAGACTGAATACCGGCTTACTTCTGAATGCAGAGGATATCCTGCAGGAACAGGAGAATCAGCAGAAGCAGTTGAGAAATGAGATGAAAGAGCTGGAAGAAGTTCTTCAACAGCTTCAGCAGGATTATTATGCGGAAAGCCGTGATATTGAAAAAATGGAAGAGATTCTCAGTGAGAAGGAGAAGGAAGAACAGCAGCTGGAGGCTACTGACCGGGAGTATCGGGAACAGACCGGAAAGTTAAAACGGATGCTGGAAATCTATGGCGGCGGTTCAGAAGAAAAATCAACAGAATGGATGACGGATGCGGATATTTCTGCATTGATTCAGAATATAAATAACCGTTATCTGGGAAATATTGCTTTGATTTCTGACCGGAAGGAGGCGGTTGCTGCAAAGACCAGACGCTTACGACAGTTGGAAGAAGGCAGGCTGATTGCACCTACGGAGGCAGTTGAAAAAGCAAAGTATTATATTGAAAGCCGTCATGGTCTGAATGCGGTATTTGGTATGGATTATCTTGCGGGTCAGCCGGAAGACCAGCGACAGAAGCTGCTTTCTGCCCATCCGTTACTGCCATATGGTCTGCTGGTGGAGAACTTTCAGGCCCTTGATACGGATAATAAGCTTCGGGAATTGAACTTAGGAGACGGCTTTGTTCCGGTGTTTAACGGTTCTGTGCTGGAAACGGTACATACAGGGGAAGAGAATGATTGTGTTATGTACCTACAGCGGGGCAGTCAGGCATTTTTATCGGCAGAAGCATTGGAGCAGGAGCAGAACAGACAGCAGGAAGAACTGAAGGAGTTGACCTCGGAGCTGGAACGACTGGAAGAAATCAGTCATACATATCAGGAGGATAGTGCTTTTGTAACCGGTCTTCAGGGGATTGCCATTGTAGATATCGAGCAGAAACGGCTAAAGAATCAGGATGCCATAAGAGAATGCAGGACAAGTCTGGAGGAAAAGAAGAACACGCTTTCCCAACTGGAGGAGGAGTGGAATACCGGAAAGAAACAGCTAAATGAAAAGCAGCAGGAATTCTATCAGCTTATGGAGGATAGCGGTACCTTAGAGACCATTGCATCTCTTGGTAAGAAGCTTGCACTGGAAGAACAGGAGCAAAAGAAGAGTAAGACAGAATATGAACGACTTCAGACCTTACAGAATCGTTATAAAAAGGAGCTGCATCAGTGGAAGGTGGCTTATTCTGACAGCAGCCATCGGCTTCAGACCTTACGGGCACAGGCAAAGCAGCGTTTAGCGGACTGGGAAGCTTACTATAAAGAGTATTATACAGAAGAAGCAGAGGCGGCACCGGATGGAAACGGCACCGGACTTCCGGATGAATGGAATGCATTCAGTGATTCCGAACTGGACGCAAGATTTAAAGCAGTGAAGGCTGTATTTGAGAAAAGCACCATTGTACTGGAGGATAAGAAGAAGCTGATTGCTGCATTGCAGGCATCTATGGAAAAGGCATTAAAGTCCATAACGAAGCGGGATAATTCCATTCAGGAGCTGGAGCAGCTAAGGCAGGAGCAGAAGCTGTATGCAGCAGGGGAGCAGGATCTGGAACTGCTGAGTACGGAACTGTCCCGGTTGTCCTTAGTGGTGGATACTCTACAGCATGATATGATACACAAACAGAAGCAGGCGGACCGTCTGGAAGGAAGCATTGAGCAGGCGATTTTGACTCTGGAAGAGCGATTTGGAGCATATGAAGCACCTTCGGTTTCCAGGGAAGAGGCGGAGACTGCCATTGCAGAGGCAGAGCAGGCAGTAGAACAGTTGAATCAGGAGTATAAAAATTCAGAAAAAGAATACCAGCACCACAGCAGGGAATATACAGCTATGATTGATTTGTATAAGGATGTTAAGCGGATTGTGGAATCCAATGAGATTGGACTGCAGAATGCAAAGGTGTTAATGGTAGGAAAAGACCAGCTCCGGCAAGTGTTCGAAGACAGTCTGCTGGTATATGACAAGAGCTCAAAAGCCCTGGAACGTGCAAAAAATGAACTGCAGCGGTATAAGAGCCAGACGGCACAGGCACTGACAGAAATGCAGGCATTTGAACTGTCCCAGACCATTAGTAATGATGTAGGGATTCCAGGGAATTATGGAGAAGCCAGACAGCTTCGGGACAGTCTTTCTTCTATTATTAATGTAATTGCTCTGGAAAAGGAGCGCATTGAGCGGGGCATTGAAGACATGCAGTTTATCAAAGCTAACTTTGAAAAGCAATGTATTCAGAGATGTCAGGATGTAAAGAATGAATTAGAAAAGCTTCCAAAGCTGTCACGTATTCTGCTGGAGGAAGAACCCATTCAGATGGTGGGACTGGCAGTACCTTACGTGAAGGAGGAGTTTATTCCACAGCGGATGTCCGATTATATTGATGATGTGGTAAAGGGAGCGGACCGTTTTCAGAATAACAATGAGCGAATCAAGTATATCCGGGGGCGGCTGGAGCTGAAAAAACTGTTTGGCGTTATTGTGACAGATATGAATAATATCCGGCTGACCCTTTATAAGAGGGAACGGATGAAGGAGCAGAGTCGTTATCTGCGCTATGAAGAAGCAGTAGGAAGTACGGGACAGTCTCAGGGAATTTATATTCAGTTCCTGGTGTCGATTATTAACTACATTTCCGGTATTCATTCGCCCAATGGAGAAAATGACAAGCTGATGAAGACCATATTTATTGACAATCCATTCGGTGCAGCAAAGGATGTCTATATCTGGGAACCGATTTTCGCTCTGCTAAAGACCAATCATGTACAGTTGATTGTTCCGGCACGAGGGGCTACACCGGCCATAACTTCCCGTTTCGATGTAAACTACATTCTGGGGCAGCAGATGGTGGGCAAACGGCAGCAGACCGTGGTAGTTGATTACCGGAGTCAGGTAGAGCAGGAAGAAATCGAATACCGGAATCTGGAGTATGAACAGGTCAGCTTTGATTTTATATAGGCTTAAGAGGAAAGTACAAAATGAAACAAGAAAATCAGGCAAATGAAAAAAAGCAAACAAGTGGAAAAGGCGTTAGAAAGAAAATCATTATAACTGCGGGTGTTCTTTTGGCATTACTGATTTCCTGTGATATGCGGTTAAAGACAGTGGTTTACACAATTGAGACCGAAAAGCTTAACCGTCCCATCCGTCTGGCACTGATTACGGACCTGCATTCCTGTAAATACGGAAAGAACCAAAGTACATTACTTCAGGCGGTAGATGCACAGAAGCCGGATTTGGTTCTTCTGGGAGGAGATATTTTTGATGATGAACGTTCCTATGAAAATGCGGAAATCACATTAAAATATCTTTCGGAACATTATCCCTGCTATTATGTTACCGGAAATCATGAGTATTGGAGCAAGGATATTACTGCCATATTAGATATTGTGGATTCCTATGGGATTACAATTTTAGAAGGAGACTGTGATACTATTCAGGTAAAGGGACAGACACTGAATATCTGTGGAGTGGATGATCCGGATGTGGTAGCTTATACGAAAAATGCAAAGGGTATGATAGAGCAGTTGATGGCAGTACAGGCACAGAAGAGTGAAGCGGGGTACAGTATACTGCTGTCTCATCGCCCGGAATGGGCAGACACCTACAGGCAGTATGATTTCGACCTGATACTGGCTGGTCATGCCCATGGAGGACAATGGAGAATTCCCGGACTATTAAATGGTCTGTACGCACCCAATCAGGGGATATTTCCATCCTATGCAGGAGGGAAATACCCTATGGAGCAGGAGACTATGATTGTCAGCCGCGGGCTGGCAAGAGAAAGTACTCTGGTGCCAAGGATCTTCAATCGTCCGGAGCTGGTAATCATAGACCTGCAATAAATGCTGCTTAAGAAGCCTGCTGTCCTGTATTGATACCGGAAAAGCAACAGCCGTTACTCTGAGCATAGGAGAGAAAATGCTTTGGGGTAATGCCTGTATACTGCTTGAATTCTCTCTGGAAATGGGCCTGATCGGAATATCCAAGTTCTGTCATATAATCACAAAGAGAATGCATAGGCTGGTGCAGAATGGAATCGATTACATTCTGAAAACGCACAATCCGGGCAAAGGTCTTTGGGGTAAATCCCATGGAATCCAAAAAGATTCTGGATATATGCCGTTCAGAATAATGGAGTGCGTCTGCAAGCTCATGGATACGGACGTTTCCCTGTGTTTCGTTGATTTCGCTTAGCATGAAACCGGTCAGGTCATGGACACGGGATATATTAATGTAAGTGTCAAAGTATGTATGAAACAGCTCTGCTTTCTTCTGTAAACTTTTTGTGCGCCTCAAAGCCTGAAAAAAGCTTCTTATATCTTCATTATCGTATGAAAATAACAATTCCTGATTCGTAAGCTCTTTTAATGTCAAGTTCCCATAAGAGAAAAACAGTCCCGGCTTTAGCCGTACACCAAAATAGTCAGCATTCGCTAAACGGCGAACCTGCTTCGCCTGGGTACTGGAGCCTAAAAGCTCTATGCAATTGCCCGTATCGCTTTGTATAAAAAGAATATCCATGCAGCCGTTAGGAATGTAGGTCACATACTCCCGGCACTTGTCCCGAGAGGTGGTCCGGAACTCATAGAATAATGCCTGATATGGCTCTACACCCATGATCTTATTGTAATTTTGTACGCCATCATGAAAAAACGGCTGATGCAATATAAAATGACAGTCACTATTATAATTAATGTTCTTCATAATGATCACACTCCAATCCAAAACACAAAAAAACAGACAATAAGCCGACCTCATTGTCTGTTTCTTTCCTTACGCTCACATCATACACGGTTCATCATAGGAAGTCACCAGAATTTTAACTGCTGGCAGCCGCACAGAACCATCTTGTGCAGTTATTTCACGATA
>JAIECC010000004.1 GCA_029068665.1 Lachnospiraceae bacterium | reverse complement strand
CTTATATTTCATGCTTTACTCATGCCTAAAAAGCATTTTGAGTATTCAATAAACTTTGTTGCTGCCAAACTAAATGGCTGCTCGCGTTTCCATGCCAGAACACTTGTAGCTGTTAAAGGCGGCGACAGTGGTCGGTATGTTACTTTTTCATGATCCCAAAAGGACACCGCACCTTCAATTACAATAGAATACGCCAATCCATTACTTACCATAATTGCACCGTTTGTATTTAGATTACTTGTACAAACTACCTCTAATTTATCATAATAGTCTCCAAACCAGCTTGCCAGTTCATTCTTTACACTCATACGTCGCGGCAAAATCAGAGGTTTAAAATGTAAATCCTTTGCCGTGATACTATTTTTCTGCACCAGCGGATCATCCGGGCGCATCAGAACTACCCAGTTTTCTTTTATGGCTAAACGGATATAATCATATTTCCCCATATCAATCGGTTCCAACAACAAGCCAATATCAAGTAAACCTCTATCCATCTGCTCTTTTACCAAATCCGCAGTAGCAGTAAAAATATCAAAATGAACACGGGGATATTTTTCCCGGAACGAGCGAAATAGTTCTGGTAATAGCTGCACAGACGCAATTTCTCCACAACCAATCGAAACCTTACCTTCCACCTGCTCCTCTTGTTCTACAAGCTCTTTCTCAGTCTTATCTACCAGCTGTAATATTTCCTCGGCCCTTCTACGAAGAAGAATTCCTTCATTCGTCAGGCTGATTTTGCGTGGACCTCTATGAAATAGTTTTACACCAATTTCTTCTTCCATTTGAGATAATTGTCTGCTTAAAGTCGGTTGTGTAATATGTAATACCTCTGAAGCTTTTGTAATACTTTCCTCCCGTACCACGGTTAAAAAATAACGAAGTACCCTTATTTCCATGCGAAAACTCCTTCCATCCAATCCATGCCTAAGTGTATATATATTAACATAATCATGCCTTACAAGCAATGAATAGAATACATAAATATTAAGCATTTTCAATTAGCTGCTGATTTCTTAATTATCGGAAGAACAAAAATAGTCCGTCTCAGAATGAATATACACTCTGAAAACGGACTATTTGAAAATCTTAGTTTATGCTAATTACTTATTAGCAATTGCAGCCTGTGCAGCAGCCAGTCTTGCAATCGGTACACGGAATGGAGAACATGAAACGTAATCCAAACCAATCTTATGGCAGAACTCAACGGAAGAAGGATCTCCACCGTGCTCACCACAGATACCAACATGAAGCTTGTTGTTCACCGGCTTGCCTAACTTGATTGCCATTTCCATTAACTTGCCCACACCAGTCTGATCCAGCTTAGCAAATGGATCGTTCTCGAAAATCTTTGTGTCATAGTAAGCATTTAAGAACTTACCAGCATCATCACGAGAGAAACCAAATGTCATCTGAGTCAAGTCATTGGTACCGAAGCAGAAGAAGTCAGCTTCTTTTGCGATTTCGTCAGCAGTAAGTGCTGCTCTAGGAATCTCAATCATAGTACCAACTTCGTACTCAAGGTTTGCACCAGCAGCAGCGATTTCAGCATCAGCTGTCTCAACTACTACCTTCTTTACATATTTTAATTCCTTAACTTCACAAACCAACGGAATCATGATTTCAGGCTTTACATTCCAATCCGGATGTGCCTTCTTTACAT
>JAIECC010000399.1 GCA_029068665.1 Lachnospiraceae bacterium | reverse complement strand
TATCTGGATGGCTCTACGGTTTTAGTCAGCCTTTTTATTGAAGACCCCAGTTCTTCCTGGAATGAAGATAAAAAAGAAATTGTAATGTCAAAAATGGATCTTGCCAATGATTTTCTGGTATCTGAAGGTAACTCTTACGGAAAATCCGTGAATCTGATTTATAACATATACGAACATCCTGACCTGGCTTATACAGTCTCTTATTCAGAAACCATTGACGATTCCAGCCGTTCCTCTTACCACCTTTTGGAGTATATTACAAGATATATTGACAGTACCATTCCGACACAAGAAATTCTTGCCAATTATAATGTTGACAGCATTGCCTATATGTGCTTTTTAGATAAAAGCGGAGTATCCTATACCTTTCCTTATTATGAAGGGGATTCTGATCTTTACTATTATGAAACCTGCTATATGTTCCTAAAGTGTGATGGTGACTATGAGCCGCCTGCGGTCTATGCCCATGAGATGCTCCATTTATTTGGTGCAAGAGACTTATATTCCACCAATCAATCAGACGGTATTACAAAAGAATTTGTTCAGCATATCGAAACGGATTATCCCAATGAGATCATGCTGACCACTTATGATGAAAACTGGAATAATGTTCAAGAATATGTATCAAATGAAATTACAGACATTACTGCCTATTTTCTTGGCTGGATGGATGAAATACCAGAACTTGAGACCTATCCCAGTATCTATTATCCATATCCTGCAAGCTTTGGAGATGTAAATGATACTACAGGAAATTATACAGACTATTCTGTAGGAGATTCTGACAATCCGGACTCTCATTGGGGAAGTGGCAATGAAAATCATACTTCCAGCTGGGGAAGTAAAACAGATACCTCCGATACCGGCGCAGATTCCGGTTCTCGCTGGGGTTCTGACAGCAGTACGGAAGCACCAAGCGTTCATGAGGTACCCAGTGTATGGGATTCCATTTGGATATTTTTACGGTTTTTATTTGGTTCTCCTATGCTAATTGCTGGAGTTTTTCTGAATGTTCTGTTACCACTTTTTTAATTATCTCAATATCTGCTTTCATGGATTCATGTTCTTCTACACTGCCTTTATACCGCTCATATGTAGAAGAATAGCAGCTTGAGATATCATTTAATCTTGGTTTCATTTCGTTTTCAATAGAAACTTCTATATTAATCACCTTATTCTCTACAGAAGACACCTTGGTTTCCAAGGAAGTTACCCTGGTTTCCATCGAAGATACCTTGGTTTCCACGGAAGACACCTTAGTTTCCAAGGAAGTTACCTTAGTTTCCATCGAAGACACCTTGGTTTCTAAGGAAGTTACCTTGGTTTCCAAGGAAG
>JAIECC010000398.1 GCA_029068665.1 Lachnospiraceae bacterium | reverse complement strand
TCTTCTAATTGTGCTGCAAGCCCTTCTAGTTCAGTATCCAGATTGTTCATAATTTTTGTTGTTATAAATGCTTTACTTTGATATAAAAGATATCCGCTAACTCCAATTATAATGCATCCACACAATATTTTCCCTACGAATCCCTGTTTCTTGCGAAGCAAATGATATAATATCTGAATACCAAGGATTCCCATAATAATCAGAAATGGAATAATAAGTGTTACCCATCTTCTTGCTGCCCAAATATGATCCTTTGATATGAAAGGATTTATACCATACCCATTATAATTTGATAGTCCAATTGCTAAAAACAAAAAAATGGATTCCTGCTTCTCTGATTTCTTGTATAGTATACCAACTAATCCTAAAATAGACAATACCATTATCACAGGGGAAACATACCAGGAAAGTTCCACAATATTATGCTTTACAAAGTACGCTTTATCCTCTGGTAATACCCCCATTGGCCGTATAAAATATGCATATATCCATACTAACAGTAACAGGCAAAATAATACTATAACAAATGTTCTGCTTTCAAATATTTGAAAAAAATAATTAGTTTGAGCAACCTTCTTGTGTGATATTTGGTTTATAACAAATTGTATCAGAACTATAATACCAGCCAATAACAGCATACCAAGATTCAAAAAAAGAATTTTACCGAGCGTACCTGCCATATGAACATGAAAATACGGTCTGGACCAAATCATCCCATATAGAAATGCAATTCCTCCTGTTATACAATAAGCTGCCACTGAATAAAACGTATACTTTCTTTTTTCATAAGAAAATAAAATAGTATAGATTAGCATAGCTATTAATCCTACCCCGGATATATATGCATCGATACGGTCCATGACACCTATACCAAGCAAAAGTCCGGAAATAATACCATAGAATCTTCTATTCTGTTTGAATCCCTGTTCAAACAAATCTACACTCAAAAAAATAAGCAACTGTAATAATAATTCAGAAACACTATTCCTGCCATACCATAATTGTGCAGGAGATATCGCCAGCATTATTATTGAAATCCATCCTATATTCTCCGAAAAAATGCGTTTTAAAAAGAAATATATTGTCAAGAGTGAAAGTATCGTTATCCAAGCATTGACCCTTATCATAACAGAAATACCACCCAAATCATACCCGATTGCCATTGCCGCAGAATACATAGGCATAAATTGTGGTGTCATCTCACCCGCCTTCTCAGAATATCCATATTCATAATCAGAATATATTCCTGGATATCCTAGAGTAACCACTCCTTCCAATTCCTCGTAGTGATTCGTCAGATACACATCCTCCTCATATTGATATGAACCAGTCTGGGCAATATGTATCCCATTTAAGTAATACAACCCCGGATCTCTGCCACCAAGCATATAGTTTGTAGGAAATGCAGCGTATAGTACGAAAATGCAAAGAAAAAGCAAACAAATATATTTGTCTTTCCATATGTCTTTCAACTCTGCACTTATATGCTTTATAGCTTCTTTTTTATTCGGAATGCAGAACCATAGCAGAATGCCAGCTAAACCGTCGGAAATACTCAAAGCATTCATACTATAAAATCCACAGATTGAAAACAGCATGGCAATCATTATATTCCACAGAGAAACATAAATCATCCCTCTGCCAAAACGCTCAAAAATACTATAATTTGCATTGCGCTTCAAAT
>JAIECC010000397.1 GCA_029068665.1 Lachnospiraceae bacterium | reverse complement strand
CTCCGGTACTATGCTTATCCACTTTGATTCCCTGGATTCCGGATAAGTCCAGCCGTTCCCCGCTGTCTGCCATTGCCAGGGTCAGGTCAACGGTTTCCTGGGGATTCATCCCCTGAAAATAAACTGCCATTAAAAACGCCGACATCTGATAGTCCGGAATGGTTCCTTCCGTATAGCCCCTGATGATATCTGAAATTTCGTCTTTTGTCAGTACATTTCCGTTTCGTTTTTTCAGGATTAAATCATACATATTCATGGAATAATTCCTCCCTTCTGCTTCTGCCGATTGCCAGCCTCCGGACACCCAGCAGGTCTGCAATGGTCTGTCCCATATCTCCAAAGGTGTCTCCGGTATGAAGATTCACACCGGCTTTGAATTCCTTTGCCTTGCTGTACCAAAGCACCGGCACGTACTCTCTGGTATGGTCCGTTCCCTGATAGGTAGGATCACAGCCATGGTCTGCCGTGATTACCAGCAGGTCCTGCTCTCCCATTGCCTCCAGCACTTCAGCCAGTCTTTCATCGAATTCCTCCAGACCTTTTCCATATCCAAGTGCATCTCTTCGGTGTCCCCATTTGGAGTCAAACTCTACCAGATTGGTAAAAATCAGACCGGATGGAATGCTGGTCATATAGGCTAAGGTCTGATCCATACCGTCCATATTATCCTTGGTATGAATGGCCTCCGTAATCCCCACTCCGTCAAAGATATCCTCAATTTTTCCTACCGCAGCTACATGCATTCCTGCTGCCTTCATGTAGGATAACAGATTTTCCCCGGATGGCTGTCTGGAAAAATCCCGGCGGTTGGCGGTCCGGACATATGTGCTTCCTTCTCGAATAAATGGTCTTGCAATTACCCTTGCTACATTATGAGCTCCGGTCAAAAGCTGTCTTGCTTTCCGGCAGATTTCATATAATTCCTCCGGGGGTATGACCGCCTCGGAAGCAGCAATCTGAAACACGCTGTCTGCAGAAGTATAGATAATGGGAAACCCCGTTTTTTCATGCTCTTCCCCCAGTTCCTGAATAATCTGCGTACCGGATGCCACACAATTCCCCAGATAGCCCTTACAACCGGTCAGCCTCAAGAATTCTTCCATCACCTCATGAGGAAAGCCCTGAGGATAGGTTGGAAAGGGTTCTTTCGTGTGAATGCCAATCATTTCCCAATGACCAATGGTGGTATCCTTACCCTTAGAGCACTCCTGCAATCGTCCATAGGCACCCATAGGCTGAGCTACCGGCTCCACCCCCTGCATTCCGTCAATATTCCCATATCCAAGACTTCGAAGCCGGGGTAATTCCAGCCCTCCGCATGCCTGTGCGGTATGAGCAATGGTATTGGCACCGGCATCTCCAAAGTCCCCTGCATCCGGCAGAGCCCCCATCCCCACACTATCTAAAACAATCCAAATCACCCGTTGTATCATAATATTCTCCTCTCATTCTTTTTCTTTCTACATGAATCACTGTTATCCTGCAAGGTATCCCAGATAACGCATCAGGAAAATCCAAAAGGTCAGGGTTACTGCCGATAATAATGTGGTAATTACAATTATACTGGCAGACAACACTTCATCCCCGTGCATGTTTTTAGCCATAATATATGCTGTGGGTGTGGTAGGAGAACCCAGCATAATAATCAATGCCAGCAGCTTCTGGTCCCGGAATCCAAACCATACTGCAATGGGAAGTACCACTGCCGTTAATCCAATCAGCTTTATAAATGCTGCTGCCAGAGATGGTTTCAGCTTTCCCAATGCCTGCTTTCCTTCAAAGCCCGCCCCAATGGCAATTAAAGCAAGAGGAGAAGCCAGATTGCCCATGCTTTGTATGCTTTTCTCTACCATCTGTGGCAGCTTCCATGGAAGCAGGGAAGCAAGCATACCAAGTACAATACCAATTATAATAGGATTCTTCAGTATATTGAAGCAGGTGCTCCGAATCCGGTTCTGATCCTGTCGTATGGATGAATCATTGCTTTCCAGCGTCAGTATTGTCACTGCAAAAATATTATATAAAGGAACCGCACCAATAATCATCAAAGGACCCATACCGGAATCCCCATAAATATTTTGTATAAATGCAATTCCCAGAATTGCAGCGCTGCTCCGGTAGGATGACTGTACAAACGCACCTACCTGGGTTTTATCCCGCATGCACACCTTTGCCAAAATCCATATAACCAGAATACTGCCAAGTGTGACTGCCGCACAAAATCCAATATAGGGTCCGTCAAAATGATGACGGATATCCACAGAACACAGGTCCAAAAACAGCATACAGGGTAAACATACCTGAAATACAAGTTTATTTGCTACGGCAACAAAGGCTTCATTCAGTAAACCCATACGCCGAAGCAGATATCCTGCTGCCATGACCGCAAAAACCGGAACGGTTGCATTCAAACTATATATAAAACTATCCATTTTTTATCCTTCCCTTATAACCCATTATCAACGGTAATATGACTGCCCGTTCTGGTTTTCTCAATTTTAATCTGCTGTGGAATATTTTCCTTCAGTTCTTCCCGATGACTGATAATCCCTACCAGCTTATTGGAATCCGAAAGATTGATCAAAATATCCATTGCACTTTCCATAGATCTGCGGTCTAAGGTTCCAAAGCCTTCATCAATAAACAGAGCATCCATCTGGATACCGCCCAGATGGGAGGACACAGTATCCGAAAGACCCAGAGCAAGACTTAAGGATGCCTGAAAGCTTTCCCCGCCGGACAGATTGCCCACCGGCCTTCTTCGTCCGGTAAAATGATCCAGCACCTCCAGATTCAGAATGGTGTTGCTTTTCTTGTCCGAAACATCCTCCTGGCGAAAGAGTTCAAACTGATTCTCACTCATGGGAAGCAGTCTCCGGTTGGCCGCTGCAATGATACTGTCAAAGCCCGCTGCCTGCATATACTGTTCCAGTGTAATTTTGGCTTTTCCATTTAAGTTCCCACTCACCAGATCATACAGGCGGCTGCAAGTGCCATACTCCTCTCTGAATCCCAGCAGTTGATTCTTTTGCTCCAGAATCCTTTTCTTTATTTCCTGATTATTATCATACCGCTGTTCTGCCTTATTTCTTTGTGTTTGAAGGTTCTTCACTATCTTTTCCTGTAAAGCAGCCTCTTCCTTTAAGTGCTCTTCATCTACCAGCACTTTGCCCTTTGCATCTGTCTTTGCCTGCCGAAGCTGTTCGGTAAGAACGGCTACCCTGGTTTCATAATCCTGTTTCTCCTTCTCTTTTTCCCGAATGATATCTTCTGTCACTGCATGATTTAAGAAATCATCCTCAGAAGTGAAGCCTTTATTTTTTCGTATCTTCTCATAATCCGCCTTCTGGCTTTTGGCTTCCTTTTGTTCTTCTTCATAAGCAGCTTTCCGGTCTGCCAGCAAAGCCTCCAGTGTAGTCTGTTCCTGCACTGCACTATCCAGTTCCGTCTTTGCATTGGCAATCCGGTCTAATATCTTCTTTGCTTCCTGTTCCATTTGTATTTGTGCTTTTTGAGCAGCTTCCAGACTGCTATATTCCAATTGGGCAAGACCCTTCAGCAAAGCTTTCTTTTCAGCAGCCACAGTTTGATTTTTTTCCTTCCTTCCGGAATAATCCTGCTGTCTTGCAGCAAGTACCGCTGTCTCTGCACCACGAGCCTTGGATAATTCCTCTTCCTCCTCCTGAAGAAGTCTGCACTCCTTTTGAAGCTTCTGCTCCTCCTTTGCAGCTTGCTTCTGTCTTTGCCCGATCTGTTTTCCTGCAGCTTCTGCCAATGGAACTAATTCCTCCAGTGTCATTCCTCCATAGGCTTCTGCACTATGGGATTCTGTGCAAAGCAATTCATTTCCGATTGCATCCAGAATCTCTATCCGAAGGGAGTCTGCCATGGTATCCCAGGCTGTTTTTTTCTTTTCTAATGTCCGAAGCGCTGCTTCCTTCTCTTCCCTTGCCTTCTCCTCCTCCTGTCGGAGCGTTTGAAGCTGCTCTTCCGTAACCGCTTCCTCCGGAAGTATGGCAGGTTCCGGATGATGGGTGGAACCACATACCGGACATTTCATTCCCTCCTGCAGCCCTTTTGCAAGTAATCCGGCCCTACAGCTATCCAAGACCATCTCTGCATGAGCTCTGATCTCTTCCTTTTCCATGTAAATCTTCTGCTTTTGTTGAAATGCCTCCTGTGCCTTAGCAATATCTCTGGTCAGTTTTTGATAATTCGGTATTTTATCTTCGGTTAACGTCTCCAGCTTATCCTTGAACTCAGCCAGCCTTCTTCCTTCATTTTGTATGGCATTTAACGCTACCGGCTTGTCCTTTCGTACTTTTATGGAGGTTTCCAGACGGTTCAGCTTTTTCTGCAATTCTTGTTCCGAAGCTTTCAGGGCTGCTCCCTCTTCCACTAATGCCTGACGTTCTTGTTCCAGAGTATACAGGTCTGCTTCCATTCTCTCTCTCTGCTCATACTTTTCAAAATCTTCTTTTATTTTTTCGGATTTTTTCCTAAGACCTTCTCCTTCTTCCTCTCGGCTCTGTGCCTTTTCCAGTTCCTGGATTGCTTTTTTCCGCCGCTCTTTTACTTCTTCCAGTTCCTCTTCTTTATCCCCAATCATTTTCTTTGCCCTCTCAAGGGCTTCCTGCTTCTTCATCCAGATATCATATACCGGCTTTACCTCCCGGGTTGCGGTAATCTGTCGCTTCAGCAACCGGGCAAGGTCTTTCATTTCATCCTTTTTGTCCTCCAGCAGCTTTTGTTCTGCCTGTAAGTTCTCCAGACGGCGAATAAATTCATTGTTGGTATGTGCTATGGCAAGAGCTTTCTTCTTTTTATCTAAATCATTGGTTTCCTGCTTCAGTTTCTTTTTCTTTTCCCGCAGTTCTATTTTATTTTCATCCAGAATCCGGGCCAGCATTGCCAGGATATCCTCCAGATTCCAGGCACTTTTACTGGCTGAGGCCTTCTCCTGCAAGTCGGATACTTCATCTGCATAAATACTATCCTCCGCCGGTGTCACTCCTTTAAAATACTGGATGATACTCTGTTCTACCGATACCTTTCCCTTGTAAGCTTCATCTCTCCTGTCTTTTAGCTTATACCCGATTTTCTGATATCCATCGGTCATAAATATGGTTCGCAGAATATCCGTCCTGATCCTTGTATCAGCGTTCAAAAGCTCCCGAAACTCTCCCTGAGCAATCATCCCAATCTGCTTGAACTGCTTTACATCAATATGCAGCAGCTCCTGTACAGCTTTTTTCACAGCATTTACGCCTTCAATAGGAGGTTCTCCCTCGCAATAAAAACACGCCTTTTCCTCCTGTGTAACAGTTCCTTCTCCCCTTTGCTTGGGACGCTCATAGGCCGGCTGCCGATACACATGATACTCTTTCCCCTGATGAGAAAAATAAAAGTCCACATAGCTTTCCGTACCCGGCTTAGCATAATCGCTGCGGAGGTTCTTTGTATCCCGATAGCTTCCACTGGTTTCTCCATACAAGGCAAAACAGATTCCGTCGAATAACGTAGTTTTCCCTGCTCCTGTATCTCCGGAAATCAAAAACAGTCCCCGTTCTTCAAACTGGGCAAAATCAATTTCAGGCATAGTCTCTGCATAAGGACCGAAGGCACTTATGATTAATTTAATTGGTTTCATCTACAACACCCGCCTCTTTCGCTGCCTCAAGCAGGATTTTCATTTCATCCTCCTCCATATCACATCCGAACATCATGTGATAAAACTCAGAAATAAGCTCCGGAAAGGTTTTTTCCCTGGTCACCTTCGATACATCCATGACTTCCATCCCTTTGGTATGGGAATTTTCATAATCCAGCTTCATGGTATTGGGATAATGCTGCCGTATAATTGCCATGGCATCCGGAATCGGTGTTTCATCCGTCAGAGTCACATAGATATAATCATCGGTGTCCGTAATATTCTTCTTGTCCAAAAGCTGTTCCAGCTTTCCCTTTAAGTGCCGCATATCCCGCAGGGGCTTTAATGGAAGAAATTCTATATCCAGCGTTCCTTTTTTACCAAGGGTAATCATTGGCACTGATTTCTCACTATAAACCTCGCTCAAGGAATATTTTAAGGGAGAACCACAATATCGAATGGTATCCCTTCCTACCTGCTGGGGAGAGTGAATATGTCCCAATGCCACATAATCAAACAAATCAAAACAGTCTGAACCGATTTTCTCTACGGTGCCTACCTGTTGGACCGATGCATTCTCAGAACCTCCAAGTCTGGGCTCCCCACTGCTCCCAACCACAAATTGATGTGCCACCAGAATATTCCGTTCCTTTTGATTTATGTTTCCATGCTCCAGAATCACCCGTATAGCCTGATCATAGGTATCGATTTCCTCCTCCGGAAAAAAATGCCGGACCTGGGATGCCTTTACAAAGGGCAGAAGATATAGATTCACTTTTCCATATTCATCCTCTATAGTCTGCTTATAAAGACTGCCCTCATACTTGGAGCAAATAAAAATCCCATTGGTTTCAAATAAGGTACTGCCAAAATTCAATCGTTCATCCGAATCGTGATTTCCACTGATGATATAGGTCTTTACCTGCCGCTCTGCCAGTTGACAGAGAAATCCATCCAGTACACCTACTGCTTCTTCACTTGGAACCGCCTTGTCATAGATGTCGCCTGCAATCAGGACTCCATCTGCCTTATGCTCGTCAATCATGGTCAGAATCTGATGGAACATATACTTTTGATCCTCAATCATACTATAGTCATTCACTGACTTTCCAATATGTAAATCTCCCAAATGCAGTAACTTCATGATTTCGAATACTCCTTTTGTATTATCTGCATACAGCGTATAGCATTTTTTAGGCTACATAATCTATTTTTCTTGATTTTATCCCAATATAATGGCTACATTATAGCATACACGATATCAAAAGTCATTTTACTTATAATAAATCTAAAATATATATTCATTTAAGTCCATACAAAAACAGACTATATACCTTAGGTACATAGTCCGCTTTTTTTATTATTCCTGGTGTTTCATCAGAAATCTTCTGAAAAATCTTCGTAGGCATCCGATGCAGTTTCCAAATCAATCCCAGCGTCCACCAATTCTCTTACCGAAGTACATCCGCCATGTTTCAGCAACTTATATGCTCTTCTATACTCTGCTCTTCCCTTTGCTATACCTTTAGCTATACCTTCAGCTATACCTTCTTCCAAAACTCCTTGACTAACATTACACATAACACTTACACTCCTTTCGATTTCTTTCTCATCCCGAAACTGAATATCATATTCCTCTTCTAAAATCTGCTTCTTCTGCTTTTCACTCAGGTTTTTTGAAAAGAATGCCCCAAGCAGACGGTGAAGCTTCATATCCTCTGATTTACCAGCAAGTTCATCAGACAGGCACACCAGCACAACAGTCATCAAATCATACCGACTCCTGTCAGTGGGATATATTCCAACCATATTCTTCTGCATGATTTCAAATCTTGTAATTGTGTTTTGTGCATATCTAGGACTATGGATGCATATCCATATTGAATATACTTTCTTTATTTTATCATAATCCGAATGAAAAAACTCTCTCTCCTTCTGGGATGAAATCATTCTGGAACAATAAAAAAAACCTCTGGTAACAATATCGTATCCAGGATTAAACTGATTCTGGGCTTCTACATC
>JAIECC010000396.1 GCA_029068665.1 Lachnospiraceae bacterium | reverse complement strand
TTTCGGACACCCATTATGTTCCATTGCTGGAGGCGGACTCACCTGCATGGGGAAACAATGAGTATTATGAGCAGGTGCTTCGTGTTATTACCATGCTGGATGAACCGGGGATTGCGGCAAAGCGTTTGAACGGACAGGCATGGTATGAAATAGATGATATTCAGGATTTGGATATAGCAGAATCTCTTTTTCATCCCGATGAAGGACAACGGGCTGCTATGGTGCAGAAGCGTTATGGAGGCTATTGGAGATATCCAAAGTTAATTGATTTTTGTTATCTGGTGAATCCATACTTTCCGCCCCGGAAGCTTATAGATGAATTAAAAGCAAATTTGGAAGTGTTGTTAACACAGTATCCATCCGGTATACAGGTGAATACGCTGCTTGCCTCCCGGAATTTTGGGGTTTCACAGGAAAATATTCTGGTTGGTAATGGAGCGGCAGAGCTGATTCGTTCTTTGATGCTGCGGTTAAAAGGGAGGACAGGTTTTATAAGACCGACCTTTGAGGAATATCCCAATCGTTATAGCAGAGAAAATGCGGTGGAATTTGTACCACAATCGAAAGATTTTTGCTATAATGTGTCGGATTTAGTGGAATTTTTTGAGGGAAAAGAGATAAACAATTTAATCATCATTAATCCGGACAACCCTTCCGGAAATTATATCTGCAAAGAAGAACTGCAAAAACTAATACTATGGACCAAAGAGAGGAATATTTTACTTGTGGTGGATGAGTCTTTTGTGGATTTTGCAGAGGAGGAGGACAGTTCCCTGTTGGAACAGGAGCTGCTTAGGGAAAATCCACATCTGGTAGTGGTGAGAAGCATTTCAAAATCTTATGGTATTCCTGGTCTGAGATTGGGAGTATTAGCAAGTGGTGATACGGAATTGATCACGAATTTGAAGCAGGATGTTGCAATCTGGAATATTAATTCCTTTGCAGAATTTTACATGCAGATTGCGGAGAAATATGCAGGTGATTATAAGGCAGCATTATCATTGCTCAAAAGTGAACGTTCCCGGCTGCAGCAAGAGCTGGGGAAGATACCGGGACTTCATGTGATTCCCTCTCAGGCGAATTATATTATGCTGGAAATTAACAATGGCATGACGGCAACAGAGCTGATGAAGCGTATGTTTACAAAGTATTCCCTGTTGATAAAAGATTTAACCGGCAAGCTGGAGAAAGGGGAATTTTTACGGGTTGCGGTTCGGACGGAGGAAGATAATAATAAGCTGATATACGCATTCAGAAAAGAGTTTGGATTATAGAATGATGCGTCCTGTTCATGGAGGTTGGTACAAATGAGTTCAATAAAAGAAAAAATAGAATCCTGTCTGCTGGACGGAAATATGGAAGAAGCCAGGTGTCTGATTGATCAATATGAAAAGGAGATACCAGATGATATAGATCTGGTTTCCATGAAAATGAGTTACTATCTGTTGTCAGATGATTTGGAGACGGCAGCAGATCTGGCCCTGGTGGGGGTTCGGCGAATGCCATTTAGTGGTGATATGTATTATAATCTGGCATATATCTACGAGTTGATGGGACGATGGCTGGATGCGTATCTGAATTATCAGAAGGCATTATTTCTATATAATTATATGAATGATGAAAAAAGTGAGGAGTTAGATCTGGAAGAAAAGGCTGACCAAATCTTAGAAAATTTCGTGGAGGAGAT
>JAIECC010000395.1 GCA_029068665.1 Lachnospiraceae bacterium | reverse complement strand
TTTTATATCTTGATAAACTCTGATTATAACAGCTTTTGAGGAAGCGATTTCTCCGGTCATTCCGTCTGCTGTATAATAAATCTTTCCTGTCTCCGGCTGAACATAAATATTCAATGCTTTAATGGATGAAGCCTTCTTGCCGGTTGCTTCCACTACTCTTGCCTTGATATCAGAAGTAGATACTTCACCTCCGCCATACTGAATAAATACTTCCTCTGTTGCCTTAGCAGTAGTTTTCTTTGCTGTTGTCTTAGTTGCTGCTTTTTTAGCGGTGGTTTTCTTTGCTGTTGTCTTGGTTGCTGCTTTTGTAGTAGTCTTAGCTGCTTTTGCAGGCTCAGCCTTTGCTGCTGCCTTAGTGGTCTTTGCAGGCTCAGCCTTTGCTGTCGTCTTCGTAGTCTTTGCTGCTGTCTTCGCAGGCTCTGCCTTTACTGCTGTTGCTTTAACATTTTCTTTATCTGCTGTCTTTGCTTCTACCTTTGCTGTCTTTGTCACTTTTGCTGTGCTCATAACTTTATCCTCCATCTCTTATATATAAAAATATTATAAGCTAGATAGATAATACTCTTTTTTTTCAGGCTTTGCAAGTATCTCGTCAAATTTCTCAAGTATTCAACAATGACATTCCGAATTTCAAATCATATGCAGGCATATTGCACAACACCTCTAGTTTTATGGTTTCTATTCAAGCCGTAAAGCATCCGTATTCATTTGTCAACCGATTTTTTCCATAACCGTCTCTCCGCACAGTTCTTATTTTCATACCCGGATTTCCTTCCATAGACACAAAAAAGCAGCGGCTTTCAGATCTAAATATCCAAAAGCCGCTGCTTCTTTGTATGTAACTACATCATATTGAATTAAATGACACGCTGGAACATACTTTTATCCACACCACAAATCGGGCAGTGCCAGTCATCCGGAATATCTTCGAAAGCAGTACCCGGAGCAATTCCATGCTCTGGATCACCCTTCTCCGGATCATATGTGTATCCACATGGGTTACAGAAATACTTGTCCATACCACTTTACCTCCTTATTATATAATAATACTCTTTATATACTCATTTCTTTTAATTAGCCGAAATAACGATCTAACAGACCCTTAAATGCCTTTCCATGTCTAGCCTCATCTCTTGCCATTTCATGTACAGTATCATGAATAGCATCTAAGTTTGCAGCCTTTGCTCTCTTTGCCAGATCTGTCTTACCGGCTGTTGCACCATTCTCTGCCTCTACCCGCATTTGAAGGTTCTTTTTGGTACTGTCTGTTACAACTTCCCCTAACAGTTCAGCAAACTTAGCTGCATGCTCTGCCTCTTCAAAAGCTGCCTTTTCATAATACATACCAACTTCCGGATATCCTTCCCGATAAGCCACTCTTGCCATAGCCAGATACATACCAACCTCTGTACACTCACCGTTAAAGTTTGCTCTTAAATCAGCAATGATATCTTCGCTGACACCCTGAGCAACACCAACCACATGCTCTGCTGCCCATGTCATCTCACCACTCTGGGCAGTGAACTTATCCGCAGGTGCACTACACTGTGGACACTTTTCCGGTGCCTGATCACCTTCATAAACATAACCACATACGGAACATACAAATTTCATAGTTTTTTCTCCTTTATCCTTTTATTTATCCCAAAACAGGAATCATTCCTATTTTGAAAATATCTTAGCAAATATGGAAAATCTTGTCAACCGGCGATTTAAGCTTCCAGCAGCCGGACAATTTCATTCATATGCATTCCATTTGAGCCTTTAATCAATACAATATCCCCCGGCATCAAAGTTGCCAGCAGATACATAACTGCCTCTTCATTTTCTGAGAACTCACAGACAGAAACGCCGGCTTTACTTTCCTTTACCGCCTGAGAAATCCATTTTGCACGTTCTCCCACTGCAACCAGTTCATTAATCGGAAGCTTTGATAAAAATTCGCCAATCTCATAATGATAGCTTTGGGAATTCTCGCCTAAATCAAACATATCTCCCAATACGGCTATCCGCTTTCCTTCTGTTTCCATATGACAAAGCACATCCAGACTGGCACGCATGGAATCCGGGCTTGCATTGTAGGTATCATCAATGATAGTAAAACGATTCTCTAATTGAATAATATTCTGGCGCATTCCATGAAAATGAGCAAACTCTGCCGCTGCACGCTCCATTGGAATTCCACAGACATGACTGACTGCGATTGCAGCAACACAATTCAATACATTATGATTCCCTAATACACTTAATTCTACCGGAACACGTTCCTGCCCATGCACACATTGAAAATAACTTCTTCCCTTGTCATATTGGATATCCTCTGCCCGGTAATCACACCATTCCTGTGTACCATAATAGCAGGTCTTACAGGAAAAGCTCCCCCGCAGCTCCGCCAGCATAGGGTCATCTCCGTTCAGAAACAAGGTACCATCCGCATCCATTTTATTGATAATCGACAACTTTTCTCTTCGTATATTTTCCTGGGTCTTAAGCTGTTCAATATGAGCAACACCTATGGTACTGACGACTGCATGTCTGGGCTTTACCAGATTGGATAAAATATCAATCTGTCCGACCTCGCTCATACCGCACTCCAATACTGCCATTTCATCGGTACTGCTGATTCGGGTCAGCATAATCGGTACTCCGATCTGACTGTTGCAATTTCTCTGGGTTTCAAAGACCTGCTTTTCACTTCGCAAAGCAGTCGTAATCATATTACGTGTAGTTGTCTTCCCCACACTTCCCGTCACTGCAATCATCGGTATCTGAATCCGTTTTCGTATGTAAGCGCCGATGTCCTGTAATGCCTGAACCGTATCCTTCACCTTAATATATGGTTTCTCAGCTGAGGCTGTATCATGTTCGGATGTCAGTGTGGCTGCTCCCATTTCAAGTGCCTGTTCAATAAAGCGATGAGCATCTACCCGTTCCCCTATAATTGGAACAAACAAGTCACCTTCCTTTATTTCCTTCGAGTCAATACACAGGTCTGTGATTGCCGTATTTTCATCACCGCAAAGCAGGATGCCCTTTGTGGCCTCCACAATATCCCGGACTATTATATCTTCCATTCCGTCTCTCCTTTATATCCCTGTTCGAGCGTCCCGCATTGCTTTATATAAAAAACGGGCTACTCCATCTTCTTCATTACTTGGAATAATTCCAGTTGCCAGATCCTGAATTTCCGGTGTTGCATTGGACACTGCATAGGTTTCATCACAAATCTGAAACATTTCTTTATCATTCCCACTGTCACCAAAGCCTACGATGTAATCAAAGGCTCCCCATTCCTTTATCGTATTCAAAGACCGGGCTTTTGATGCTTGGTCGCTATAGATTTCCAGATACATCCATTCTTCATTATACACATCTTCATAAAATACAGCATCAGCACCCCGTACCGCCTGCAGATCCCGGTACAGATCCACCAGAAGCTCCTTTCGTTCCCGCAGGCAGAAATAAATCACGCCCCGGTCCGTACAGATACTCAGATCATCCACTTCCGTAAATACCTTATCATATTTCATAATCCGTTCATTCCGGAATTTATTCAGAGAACGGGATTCCACACTGTCATAATAGGTACACATATTTCCCTGTTCCAGAGTATACATAAAGCATTGGAGCTTATGCAGCTTTATGATTCCCAGTACTACCATGGCGGTTTCCCTGGCAATATAGTGAATTTTTTGATATTCCTCCTGAACCGGATCATAAATCAATACACCGTTCATCATAACGAAAGGAAGCTTCAGATTCACCGCCTCCATAATCGGAAATACGGTAGAAGGGGTTCTGGCAGTATTAATCGTAAATGCCATTCCCTCATCAATGCACATATTTATTTTTTCTGCTGTTTTGGCAGATATATTTCCCCGCTGGTTCAATAATGTACCATCTAAATCACTTACATATAATTTTTTCATCTCATAACCCTCAGTTAAAAGCACTATATATCCATCATTTTACTAAGAATGTACTGATTTTGCAATGCCAACTTTTTTTCCGACCTTATCCCAGAAAGCTTTTCCTTCCTCCTGTACCTGATCGACCGTAACGATTTTGTAGTCCTCCCATTCCTTTGGAAATAACTGCTGGTTACCGGAATATAAAAATCGTTCATCCAAAAGCAGAAGAATTCCCCGGTCATCTACGGTTCGTATTACCCGTCCGGCTGCCTGCAATACCTTGTTCATACCGGGATACAGATAGGCATATTCAAAGCCCTGGCCCTCCCGTTCCCCGAAATAATTTTTCAGAATCTCCCGCTCATTGCATACCATTGGCAGACCGGTACCTACAATTACTGCACCAATCAGCCGGTCACCGGTCAGGTCAATCCCCTCTGCAAAAATCCCCCCCAGGATACAGAATCCCACTACATTCCTTTCTTCAAAGCATGCCAGAAATGCTTCCCGCTCTTCCTCCTTCATGTTCGGCTGCTGACATACCAGCTTCACGTTCTGCTCCAGTCCTTCCTCCATGGCAATGGAATATACATCCTCCAGCATTCGGTAGGATGGGAAGAATACCATATAATTTCCTTCCTTTGCAGAGATAATTTCCGCGATATACCGATAGATTTTTTCATATTCACTCCTGCCCCTCCGGCTGTAGCGGCTGCTCACATCCCTGCCAATCATAAGTGCCCTGTTCTCTTGTGGAAAGGGAGAGGGAATATAAATAGCATAATCCTCTTCCTCACTTAACAGCTTTTTATAATACCGGATTGGAAGCAAGGTGGCAGAAAAGAAAATCGTTGCCCTTCCCTTGTCCAGACATTCCTTCAGATTCTTTGCGGTGTTTACACAATACAGCTTCAGCCGGAAAGATGTGGATGTAGTCTGCTCACAATAGATCACATAATTCTCATCCACCCGTTCATACATATTCAGAAAATGATACAATTGAAAATAAAATTCCAAAATCCGGTTTTCCTCCGGCAGCCCATGATGATTCTCCAAAAAATTTTCATATTCGCTGACAGCGGACAGCAGCTTTAAGACCAAGGGCTGAATCGAATCCAGAACCTGATAATTATCACATTCTTTTTTCAGTCCCAGCAGGACCTTATTGCATTCCTCCAGCCGTCTTGCAAGTTTGGCACTATAAGGCTTTATTATATTCTTTAATTCCAGAAAATCCTCTTTATACAGTTCTGCACTATACATGCTGCTTGCCCGCTCATACAGATTGTGGGCTTCATCCACTAAAAACACATAATCTCCCTTGACGCCCTGGGCAAAATACCGTTTCAGATTCACCGTAGGATCAAAGACATAATTATAATCACAAATAATTCCATCCACCCAGAGACTGACATCCAAGGAAAACTCAAAAGGACATACCTGATGCCGCTCTGCATAAGCCAGGATGACCTCTCTGGTTATATTCCCTTCGTGGGTAATACAATCATACACAGCCTCGTTAATCCGGTCATAATGTCCCTTTGCATAAGGACAAGCCTCCGGATTACAGGTACACTCCTCCAGCATACAGACCTTTTCCTTTGCCGTAATTACCACAGAGGAAAACTGCAGCCCTTGCTCTCTCAATCGTTCAAAACCATCTACTGCCACAGTACGGGTTATAGTCTTGGCAGTCAGATAAAAGATTTTATCCCCCATTCCCTGTCCCACGGCTTTTACAGCAGGAAAAATAGCAGCCAGAGTTTTACCGATTCCGGTAGGTGCCTGAAGAAACAGCGGTTTGCCGTTACGAATCGCCGAATAGACAGATACTGCCATATCCCGCTGTCCCGGCCGATATGCATAAGGGAACTCTACATGGTCTATGGATGCCTGTCTTGCCTCCCGGTGATCATGAGAATAATCCGCCCATATCATATAGGAGTCCAGAATGCTCATAAACCATTCTTTCAGCTTCTGATATGATATTTCTTCCTTAAATCGGCGAATGAATTCCGTTTCCAGATTGCAGTAGGTCATTTGAACAGAAATAGAAGATAGGGAATGCTCCGTGGCATAAATATAAGCATAGACCATAGCCTGTGCCTTATGCACCAACAGGGGAGCTTCCATATCTTCTACCTTTTTATAGACTCCTTTTATTTCGTCAATGGTAACCCTTCCGTCCTTTTCCATAATCCCATCTGCCCGGCCTTCTACCCGCAGAACAAACCGGGGCATTGGAATTTCAATGGCAAGGGGTACCTCACTCCGATAAAAGGAGCCCATACTCTTTTGAATTTTACGATGAATCCGGCTGCCGGCTTCCATGGCATCCTTTTCCGATACCTGCCCTCTCCGCTGGTCAATATCGCCTTCCCGCAGAATAAACTCCACCAGATTCCTGACTGAAATTTTAATTATTTCCATATATTCTTCCATGTCTCTGACTGCATTGATACTTTACTGCAGCCGGCCTTCAGGACTCTTACCGCCTTCCTGCTGCCCTTCTTTTTCTCTTGCCGCCATCTTCCCTCTGATTATAAAACTAAAAATCAGATCTGTAAAATAAGTTACAATCAGCATCCAGACCAAAGGATATCCGATTCTTACCGGAATCAGGTCAATCAGTCCCATTACCGCCGGCTGGAACACAGCAAATAATAATACTACCAGCAGTCCCCATGCCAGAGAGATAAAGAGACAGACTCTTCCCCGAAAATTAAGCGGGAAATCTGAATAATCCCACAGCTTCTGACGAAACAGCTTCTCCAGCAGACAGCCAACGATATATTCAAATACGGTTGCAAATACGGTGCCGGCAATATAAAGCCAGCCCCAATGCCCATCCAAAGGCTTCATTACAAAATAAAGAAATAAAAAGGCAACTCCATACATGGTACAAATAGGACCTCTGTTAAAGCCCCGGTTCCAAATCAACTTTTTATTCCGAATGGATTCAAAGATACATTCCATCAGCCAGCAGCCACAGCCATAGATAAAAAAGGAATAGGCCGTATGATAAAAATCAATTCCCATAAACTCATAAAAAAACAATTCTTTCATCGTCCGTTATCACCTCTCACTTTTTTCACCCTTGCAATCATCTATCTTTCATATACAATCTTTTGGGCAATGGAATCTGCCTCCTCTTTTCCCTTCAGCAGCTCTGTCAGCTTTAAACCAAAGTCAATGGCAGTACCCAGCCCACGGCTGGTAATAAATCTCCCATCGACTACAACCGGCTCATAGGATACCTTTGCCCCAAGCAGTTCTGATTCCATACCCGGATAGCAGGTGGCATTCTTTCCCTCCAGCAATCCCATGGCACCATATACAGTAGGCGCTGCACAAATTGCTGCCAGATAAACATCTTTTTCTGCACACTGCCGAATCAAGGTGCCTAAGCCTTCATGCGCCTTAAGATTCGGTGTTCCCGGAATTCCTCCCGGCAGAATCAGCATCTCCGGTTCTTCCTTCATCTCTTCAAACAGGATATCTGCCATAAGCTCAATCTGGTGGGAGCTGATAACATTGCGACGCTTCATAATGGAAACCGTCTGAATCTCCACTCCGGCCCGGCGAAGGAGATCCACCACGGTCAATCCTTCTACTTCTTCAAAACCATCTGCCATAAATAAATATACCATCCTGCTTTCTCTCCTCTTCTTTTTATTCCAATTTCCATTTCAATTACATGGCTCTTATTCGCATCTGACGCTGCCGGCGAAGAGGTTTGTGGAGATCTCGG
>JAIECC010000394.1 GCA_029068665.1 Lachnospiraceae bacterium | reverse complement strand
GTATAGTTCTTCCCCATCCAGGTATTTTCCGATAATTTCCATGCTCCCGTCTCTGGAAATAAAATCATACCTGCCTAATTCCTGAATCAAGTCCTGATCTGCTGCCATTATTTTCATTTTCGTTCCCTGTTCCATAATATCCCCATCTTTCTATACTTTCGTTTTCATACTCCCTTATGCACTTTTTATCTTCTGCTCCAGCCTTATCTTATCTGCAATCAGTGCAATAAATTCTGAATTTGTCGGCTTTCCCTTCCCTGCATGAATGGTATAGCCAAACAATTCATCAATGGTATCCATGTGCCCTCTCCCCCATGCCACCTCAATCGCATGCCGGATGGCACGCTCCACTCTGCTTGGCGTGGTCCCATACAGCTTCGCAATCTCCGGATATAGCTGCTTGGTAATAGAATTCAATATATCCATATCTGCAACCGACATCAGGATTGCACTTCGCAGATACTGATAGCCCTTGATATGTGCAGGAACTCCGATTTCATGAATGATATCTGTTACTACCAGTTCCAGCTTGTCCTCTGCCGGAGCCACCGTAATCGCCGCACTCTGTACACCTCCCCAACGTACAGTTTTTCTGGTTCCGTTCAACATTTGAATAGCATTTTTCAAATCTGTACGGGAATATCCCTGTCCCACTCCCACTACAGTCTGACTTTCCGCCGCCATCTGGAACATAAATTCCTGTCCCTTCATCATTCCTACAATATACTTGGGTCTGCTCTCCTTTCCGCTCTGATATTCTACCTGTTCCATAATCCCTACACCATCAATGTGGGGCATAATCAAATCCAATACTACCACTTCCGGTTTTCGTTCCCGAATCATATTCACCGCTTCCTGACCATCCTGTGCCGTCCCCACAACACGAATTCTGTCTTCCTCTGCTAAGAACTGATGAATCTTCTGCAATGCCCGTTTATCGTGATTCACAATTGCAACTTTTATGTCGTTCATGGCTCGCCTCCTGTATTTTTTAATCCCTATTTGTTGTTCCTTTGCAATTATAGTAGAATTAAAAATGAGTGAAAAGGGGGTATCCTCCGCAATTATTGACAGGATTTCGGCATATGGTTGTCCATTCGCATTATTCATAATTATTTCGATTCTTTTGCTGTTGTCTTTTGTAGAACAGCAAGTTGTTTTCGTCGATTTTTGATCACCATTTACGCCTCCCGCGACACATAAAAAAGGAGCCTCTGTAAGGCTCCTTTTCTTTATGGAAAAATCCATTTTACATCTGATAAAACAACTGATTTTCCTTCATCTCAGGTGTAAGTACTCCCCCTGCTTTTTCATATTTTACATAAACACCGTTATACCGCTGCTGCTTTTTTGCCGTCTCAGCTTCAAATTTGGTAATGGATGTCTGATACATCGGATTGGCCCGTAATTCATTCCGGACGGATTTTACAAACGGACAGTATCGTACCAGAATATCTCTGGATATCTTATTCAACCGGAAGCTTCCCTTGGATTCAAACTTCACCCAGCTGATATAATCTTTTACAAACACTTCCCGGTAATTATTCTTTGCACGAATCAACGTACTCTTAATCTTTTCCTTTACCTCCGGAGACAATTCATGATTCTTACGGTAAAACTGAATATATGTACAATACTCTGCAGTCAGGGATTTTTCCCGGACATCGTTCCAATGTACGCCCTGAATCTTCCGGCACATCTCCCAACGGAATCGTCCGATTGCTTCCAGCATTAAGTCATCCAGATCAACAGCGGTGAAAATCGGGAACATGAAGCGGCCCGGAGTATCACTTTTCACACCGGCAACCTCCTGCCACATCATGACCTTGGTTCCTGCATTCGGCATCAGTATGATATCCGGCAGGATTTCCTTCATGAACATCTCACTATTGATTCCTTTCTCCGGATCAGAAAATGCAACTTCCCGGTAAAATACGGAATAATCCAGCTTCCGCACTTCGTTCAATGCATTATCCAGCATTTCTGCAGTTACCAGCATTTTTTCAACGGAGTTCAGCAGATCCATCTCACATAAGATCGGACAGAAGGTAGTTACCTTTCCGTAGGTCACCTTATTCACGGAAGTGAACATATTCTTCACCTCAAATTCCACCCGCATTTCCGGATTGTTAAAGTTTTCTTTGGCCTGCTCCTGGGTAAGCTTTCCATTTTTACTCATGTCTGCCAGATAAGCAGCATATGACATGTCAAATTCGTTTTTCGATGGTTCCTTCTCCATCCTGTAGATACATTTCAGCCATTCATAAATGGTATAAATATGATCGGAACTACAGATATCTAAATGGGCACACAGGTCATACAGTACCTTTGCCTTCTCCTCTCCCACATAAGATAAATCCATAAAGCCAAAGTTTAAGAACATCTCCAGAATCGGTGTCAGACTGTCTTCATCTTTGACTGCACGAATAAACACCCGGTAATAAATATCATAGAACACCGATGTAATTTTCCTTCGCAGAGAATAAGCCTCCTGATCCGTAGACAGCATATCCGGAAGATTCCGGTATTCCTGGATCTGGCTGCTGATGGTTTCAATTTCCTCATCCTTGTAGCCGGCATATTCTAAAATATGCTCCAGACAATTTACGGTAGTAATATCGATTTCTTTTCTGATCCGCTGGCTCTGGCCTCCTTCTGCAGCTTTCGCCTTTTCACCACTATAATCATATTCATCTACTTCCTTCATC
>JAIECC010000393.1 GCA_029068665.1 Lachnospiraceae bacterium | reverse complement strand
AAATATAGAAAGGAAGTATGAATATGAAAAAAAATAAGTGGTTGCTTGCAACAGGAATGATTATGGTCCTTGGACTGTCTGCCTGTCAGAAAAGTCCGGATTCTTCCATTGTTGTAAATAAGGACTTGGATAATCTGATTGACCAGGCACAAAATGGTGAAAACGGCGGGGTAAATGTGACAGATGTGGCACAGAACTATGATACCTATCAGACGAACCTTCAGGATGACTCTTTGGGGGTAATTGTAAATGTAGATGCAAGGGTGGATATTCCAAAGACGGATCAGATGTCTGTATTCCGGGTTGCTCAGGCACCCATTTCTCAGGAACTGTTGACGAAGGTACAACAGGAACTGGTATCAGGAACCTTATATGACGGAGCAGCATTATCCATACAAACCAAAGCTGATATTGAACGGGAACTGCAATCTGAGCGGGAATATTACAATTCTCTTGCACAGGAGTATGAAGGGGAGGACCTTCGGACTATGCAGGAGGAAGCACAAAGAATGATCGACAGCTGCCAGGAACTATACGAATCTGCACCAACAGAGGTACGGTGGTCCGATTATCCTTCCGATGGTCAGCTTCATTCGGCAGCAGAACGCTACCAGGAGGATACCAACAACGAGTTCTATTCCTGGCATTATGGTCTGAATCCAAATGGTCAGGTCTATTATGGTGTTACGGACGGGGCAGACGGAACACAGAGATCTCTCTATGTGCAGAATAATCCGGAGCGGGGAAATTGTATCCGGTATCGCAGTGATAAGCACGGTTATGAATGGGTCGCAGGGATACAGCAGTCAAACTTAGAAGCAGTCAAAGGCGGTGGGTATGCACAGGATATCTGGGATGCAGCAGGGGACATACCACAAAGGATATATGACCAGTATGGCGGAGAAATAACCTTTGCTGAAATTCAGGACGAACCGGTAACGATTTCACAGGAAGAAGCCATTGGAATGGCAGATGCTTTTTTAACCAAGCTGGGAATCGAGGATTTTCAGTATTATGATGGCGGATTATATAATGAAGTTCTGGATCTCCGGTATAAATCGGATTTGGATGAGAGGGATGGATTTGGTTATCGGAAGGAATACATCCTTTCCTATATGCGGAATATTGACGGTGCCTTTGTGACCTTTGAGGCAGCCGGTAAACACGAAGAAGGTTGGAACGGAGATAGTTATGTAAAGAAGGACTGGGGAATTGAATGCATCGAATTTCGAATTAATGATTCAGGAATTGTAGGATTTGATTATTATTCTCCATTAACGATCGTGGAGACAGTGGTGGACCAGTCCAATATGAAGACCTTTGAGGAGGTTCGTTCTACCTTTGAAACCATGGTGACAGTGGCAAATGCAGTGGACCCGTATATATATGAAGATGGTGGTTCTGTTACCATTGAAATTGACCGGGTCATTCTGGGGTATGCCAGAATCAGCGAGGCAGACAGCTATGATACCGGGCTTGTGGTTCCGGTGTGGGATTTCAAGGGAAAAAAGACAACTTCCTATGGAAGTGGTGCTACATATGGAAGTGTTATCACCATTAATGCTATTGACGGTTCTGTTATTGACCGGCAATTAGGGTATTAAAGGAAAGAATGGATATAGAAAGGGATTATGAACAGTTTTGAAACAGATTTATTACGGGCAATAAAATCAAAGGGATTTGTAATCGGGCTTATAGCAGAGCTGGTAATCTTATTTTCTACCGGCTGGAATTCAGACCTGTTCCGGATGTGTGTGCCGGTTCTCTGTACCTTGCCTTATTCCACCGCCTGGCTGACCGAGTATCAGAGCGGATTCCTGAAGGCCAGTCTGTCCAGGACCAGCATAACAGCTTATATTCTGGGGAAAATTCTGGCCTGCGGTATCAGCGGAGGACTGCTGGAGGTACTGAGCGTGTGGCTGTTTTTCCTGATAAAGTCCCGGGAGAATAGCAGTTGTCATTATGGATTGTTATTTCTATCCGGTATGCTGTGGGCAGTACTTTCTGCTCTTCTGGCTGCCTGGTCCAATAACCGGTATATCGCTTATGGAGGCTCCTTCGTCATTTATTACCTGATGATTATTCTTCATGAGCGGTACTTTCCAAAGCTATACTGTCTTTATCCTTATGAATGGCTGGAGCCGCAGCATACCTGGATATTTGGGGAACAGGGAATCGTGCTTCTGCTATCCGGGCTGATATTGATACTCATATGCTTTTATTATGAGATTCTCAGGAGGTGTATAGAAGGTGTATAGAATCAAACAAGTATGGCTGGCAGCCGGAGCGAATTTCCGGCGCTGGAGGCGGAATCCCCAGATCTGGCTGGCATTTGGACTGGGATTTGTTATATGCTTCCTGCTTTCTAACAAGGTGCTGCTGTTTTCCCAGGAGCATAACACTATGCTTCAGGTACTGGAACCCTTTATCTGGACCTTTGGAGATGCCAATTCCATCCTGCTGGTGTCCCTTTGTCTTTTACTGCTATTTGCAGATATACCAAATGTAAGCAATGAAGTTCCTCTGTTTCTGGTTCGGATGAGTCGTATGACCTGGATGCTGGGACAGATTCTGTATCAGGTGCTGGGGACGTTGATTTTTGTTGGATTTATTCTGATATCCACCTGTATACTGGCAGGAATTCATTCCTATTCTGCTAATTTGTGGAGTGATACGGCTGCCATCCTGGGATATTCCCAGATTGGAAAGTCAATTGCCATTCCGGCGTTTGTCAAGGTTCTGGAGCTATCCTTTCCTTATCCCTGTACGTTTCATATTTTTGGATTGATGCTGGGATATTCGGTCTTTATGTCCGGACTGATTCTGTACCTGAATTTGTGGAAGGGGAATTATGGTATGTTTGGTGGAATCCTGTTCAGCGGGTTCGGTTTCCTGCTGAATCCGGAAATCATTGCAAAGTGGTTCCATATTTCACAGGAGCGGATGCGGATTGCTAACATACTGTTCGGCTGGATATCGCCGCTGAATCATGCCACATATTACATGCATAATTTCGGATATGATAATCTGCCAAAACTATGGGTGTCTTATACATTTTTTGTGATTGGAAGTCTGGTGTTGTTTGGATTGTCTCTTTGGAAGATTCAAAATTATTCCTTTTATTTTACGGGAACCCAGAGGTAGCTTCAGTATAGGAAAGGTTATGTTGGAAAGGAAAAAGGAACATGGAAGTGTATAGCGGAATTAAGGTGGAGCATATCTATAAATCCTTTGGAAAGGATACAGTGTTGCAGGATGTGAGTCTGAGCATTGAACCGGGGCAGATCTTTGGAGTAGTAGGAAATAACGGAAGTGGAAAAACAGTGTTAATGAAGTGCATATGTGGATTTCTGCGGCCGGACAAAGGCAAAATCATGGTCAATGGGCAGCAGGTGGGAAAGGATTGTGATTTTCCGGACAGTATGGGCTTGATTATAGAAACTCCGGGATTTATTCCCAATCTGAGCGGATTTCAGAATCTGAAGATTCTGGCGGCATTAAAGGGGAAGATTGGTCGAAAGGAAATAAAGGAAAGCATTCTCCGGGTAGGATTGGACCCTGCCATGGGGAAGCCGGTTGCCAAGTATTCACTGGGAATGCGGCAGCGGCTGGGAATTGCACAGGCAATCATGGAAGATCCGGATGTGTTGATTCTGGATGAACCCTTTAACGGGCTGGATAAGGCAGGTGTGGCACATATGCGGGAATTAGTAAAGGAATTAAAGAGTCAGGGAAAATCCATCCTGCTTGCCAGTCATAATGTGCAGGATATTGAAGAATTGTGTGATGTTGTTCATGAGATGGAGGAGAAATGGAATGAAAATACGTAGAAAAATCGCTGTTTTAATAATGGCATGGATTGGAATCCTGCTGGTTCTGCTCTGTTCGGCAGGGAAGGTATCAGCAGCGGACTTGCAGCCGGTTTCCTCTCAGACATCAACCCAGTCTTCGGATTCGGGAAGCGGACAGGAGCCGGATAAAAATGCAGCAGCAAAGCTGGTAATTGATAATGAGAACTGTTATGAAGGTATGGATAGAACCTACTCTCAAGGGTATGTACCAAAGGTAGAGGCAGGAACGGTTTGTCTGGTAGTTCCGCTGTTATGTAATAAAGAATTACAGGAGAACCATATAAGGGCAGCATTGAATCTGGACAATTCCCAGCTTTCACCTTTTGTCAGTAAGAATTATGAAAAGACCATTTCCTTAAGAACGGTGCCGGTAAATAACGGAGGGGGAAAGGCAGAAAGCTATGTGGTGTCATTTGATCTGGAATTAAAACCGGACCGGTATAACGGCAGCTATCCGGTGATGCTGACGGTGCAGGGGACTGACATGAATGGAAGAGAATTACAGCAGGATTTTACCATTTATGTGAATATTACGGATGGAAAAGACCCTAATGCAGAGCCTTCCACAGAGGCAGTTACAGAGGAACCGGTTACTTATGTACCAAAGGTCATGGTAGAATCCGTACATTTTTCCCAGGAGGTGATTCAGGCAGGAGAAGATGTGACGGCAGATATTACTCTTGTAAATACCAGTCAGTCGGAAACAATCCGCAATATGACCGTTACGGTAAATGCACAGGAGCAGTTTTTTACCCTTCTCAGTGAATCGGACAGCATCTATGTAGATGCCATTCCGGCAGGCGGACAGAAGGTGATTCGTGTAGCATATCAGATTAACGGGGCGGCACCCCAGGGACAGTATAATCTGGATGTATCTATGAATTATGCGGATACCAAGGGAGGCTCTTATTCAGAAAGCGGCAGGGTAAAAGTGAATATTGTACAACCCATGCGGATGGAGTTTGATCCTTTAAGCATTCCGGATACCCTTCAGGTGGCTGATGTGGTGGAAGCCCATGTTCAGGTAATGAATCTGGGAAAATCCAAGGCATATAATGTATGGGCAGAGATAAAAGCGGATGGGCTGCGGCCGGAGGGAAGCATTTTTATCGGTGATGTGGAACCGGGAAGCATGGAAACAGGAAGCACATCCGTGTCAGTGAGCAGTCTGTCCCAAGGAACGGCTTTGTATGGAGGGACCGAAGGGACGGTAACCTTTTATTACGAGGATGAGGCCGGAAAGGAGTATGAAGAAACCGCAGAGTTTTATACTACGATTCAGTCACCTTTTTCCGGTCAGCCTCAGGAGCCGGAGGATCAGACGGGACAGTGGTGGATCATTATGGCAGTGATTGCAGGTGTATTGTGTATCTTCGCAGGCTGTATCGTGGTACGCAGGATACGGATTGGAAAACGGCAGGAGGATGAGCGGAAGGATGAAGTGGTGGAGTAAATTCTGGAAAATCAGAAAACAAAAGGATAAGGTAAAGCTGATGCTCCTTTTCATTCTGCTTGGAATTGGCTTCTTCGGACATCTTATATATGAAGGAATCTGCCTATATCAGATAACCATAACACCGGCTGAATACATTCTGACCAGTTACGATTCGGCAGGAATAACGGATAAACAGATGAAGGAATTGTGGGAGCTGGAGCAGGTCTCGGCAGTCAGCCACCAGCAGGAGCTGTCTCTGGAGCTGGCTGGACGAAGAGGAAAGGCGAGTCTGACTTGTCTGGAGATATCCCAGTCTTATCTGGAAAATGCTTATGGTATCCAGTCATGCAGTTCCATGCAGGTGTTTTATGTAAACCAGATGGCCTATGAGGAATTGCTGCGGAACATGGGATATATGGAAGGCGGCGAGACCCCAAAAGAAAACTGGAATATGGGATATGTACTGGGTGGTGAAGAGTCCGGAATGGCAAAAATCATTTTAGTTACAGAAGGTGTTCCAAATGATCAGCCCTATGCCTTTCATGAAGGAAATAGTGTAAGACTGGCAAAGCATTCTCCGGCTATCCGGGTACAGGTAAGTCAGCAGGATCTGGATGGAATGCAGGTACAGCGGTTCCAGCAGTCCGGGTTGGAAATTGTAAACAATACGGAGGTAGAAGAGACGCTGTTTCGTCGGGAAACGATGCTGCTGCAAATGAAATACGACTGTATCATTGCAGTTCTGTGTCTGTTGTCTGCAGGTTGTCTTAAAAAATTCGGAAAATCCTGATTTTGAATGATGAATTTCAGAATGGAGATACTGATAGTAGAAGATATTTTCATAATCAGATATACCAGAAAAAAATCATGAAAATAACGGAAAGAAGGTGGATTGCAAATGCCGATTCAGGAGATTGCAGAATACCTGGCTTCTGTGGATATGCTGAGACAGGTGGAAATGCTTCTGGCACTGCATTGTGCTCCAATTATCAGCGGCATTAAGGTATCCAACCTTGTAGTATTAACAAGGGAGCAGAGTATGGTTTTATGCAGAAATATCCGACCCTCCGGTCTGGATGTCTGGTTTCTGAATTATGCAGAGGACTCCAATCCGGCATTGATTTTTCGAAAGGATGACATGCAAAAGTATCTGCGGCGGTCTGATATTCAGGAAGCATTAGGCCGGTTCGGTTATTCAGACTTTCAGTTGATTCCGGTGCTGCTTCAGCTATCCTCACATATGCGGGCATATAAGGCGGAAGAAGGAGCATTTCCGCATGAATTAGGAATTCTGCTGGGCTATCCTCTGGAGGATGTGCTGGGGTTTATGGAAAATGATGGTGAAAACTATGCTTACTGTGGATACTGGAAGGTCTATGGTGATATCGAGAAAGCAAAAAAGGTCTTCGATGCTTATAATGAAGTACGGAATCTGGCAGTGACTCAGGTCCTGCGTGGTTCCGGGGTGATGCGAAAGGGTGACAATGGATAATTGTCACCCTGAATTGTTTTTGAGGTTGACAATTGCAAGAGCCACTGTTATGATAGTCCTGTCAAAATTTGTGAGGTCGAAGGAATGAATATAAAAGAACAGGTATTAGAATTGTTAGAGCAGGAGAAGGGACAGAGTATCTCAGGAAACAGTCTGGCACAACAGCTGGGTGTCAGCCGGAATGCTGTCTGGAAGGCGGTAAAAGCCTTGCAGGAAGAAGGATATGCCATATCCGCAGGGACGAACAGGGGCTATTGTCTGGATTTGGATAATGATATTCTTTCCGTGCAGAGTATATCCCGGTATTTGCTGCCGGAGCTTGCCGGGCTACAGCTGGAGGTGTACAAATCCCTGGATTCTACCAATACGCGGGTAAAAGAATATGCAGCCCAGGGAAAGCCGGAGGGCTTGATTGTGGTGGCGGAAGAACAGACTGCCGGACGAGGCAGGATGGGACGCAGCTTCTATTCTCCATCCGGAAGCGGTGTCTATATCAGCTTTTTATTTCGTCCCCGTTTTACAGCTCAGGAGTCTTTGTTCCTGACTACGGCAGCGGCAGTTGCGGCGGCAGAGACCATTGAAGAGGTATCCGGAAACCGGGCTGATATTAAGTGGGTCAATGATGTATTCTGCCATGGAAAAAAGGTCTGTGGCATCCTGACGGAAGCTTCCGTGAATGTAGAAAACAGTATGCTGGAATATGCGGTTACCGGAATCGGCTTTAATGTCCGGGAGCCGGAGCATGGATTTCCGGAAGAAATCAGAGATGTTGCAGGAGCGATATTTCTCCATGAAGGGGACCATGGACTTGCTGCCACGGATTGCGAAGCAAGAAGCCGGATTGCAGCCGGGATGATCAATCATTTCTGGCCCTATTATCAGCATTTAACGGAACGGACCTATATGGAAGAGTACAAACGGCGTTCCTTTTTGCTGGGAAAAGAGGTACGAACTTTATCAGAACCACCGATAATTGGAAGGGCTGTGGATGTAGATGAGGAAGGACATCTGATTCTGGAGCAGAAGGATGGAAGCAGAGTGGCGCTTTCCTCCGGGGAAGTCAGTGTCCGTTCCCTGTAGATTATAACAAGACCGAAGGAGATTCAAATGATGAGAGAAGAGCAGAAGCAGGTTATTACAACAAAGAATATCGTTATGACAGGTTTATTTGCAGCGATTATTGCCGTATTGGCACAGATAGCCATTCCAACCCCCTGGGGGATTCCCATCACTCTGCAGACCTTTGCAGTGGCGTTGACAGGATATTGCTTAGGAAAGGCGAAGGGAACGCTTGCCGCCTTTATTTACATCCTGATCGGGCTGGCAGGTGTACCGGTCTATGCAGGCTTTGGTGCCGGTCCCGCCAAGCTGCTGGGAGTAACCGGCGGTTATATCTATGGTTTTTTATTCCTGGCTTTTGCCTGTGGTCTTGAGGATACCTTTAAGAAGAAGTGGATATCCATTATATTTGGTATTCTGGGACTGGTACTCTGTCATAGCTGTGGCTCGGTCCAGTTTGCCTTTGTAAGCGGACGTACCTTCCTGGAAGCCTTTCTGTATGCCAGTGTGCCATATCTTTTGAAGGATGTGGTTTCCGTTGTTGCAGCCTATGGTCTTGCAATCCCGATTCGGAAGGCTATGCATTCCTTTATCTGAATATCATTCTACCTATATCTCTGTAAGTATAAACTCATACGAAAAATTTTATAAAAATCCGACAAGGTTCGTCGGTATCTCATGCTATTCACCAAAATTCTATTTTCTTAGAGGTTGATGAAGAAATGAAATTGTTATAAAATACTATTATCATAGAGACTAAGGAGGAATAGAAATGAGAAACAGAAGAGGTATGGCAGGTATTTTATTGGCGGCGGTGATTGTGCTTTGCTGGGGGAACAGAGTCTATGCAAGTGTCAACTGGGCAGGTCTGTCTGCAGTGTTGACGGCGGACCAGAAAAGTGTAACAAGAACAAATTCGGCGGGAGATCCCTTTCTGACTACGGCAATGTATGCGCATACGCAGGGAAATTCAGCACATTCTATTATGTTTCATGCCAGAGGTGGTTCTTCCGTAGGTAATTATACCCTTCAAGAAGCACTGATCACAGTTCAGCCAGGCGATGCGAAGACGGTTAATATTTCCAGTGCGTTTGCTTATCATAGCCTGACCCTTACCGGTAAGGATGGACTGGAAACAGTAAAGGGCTGTATCGGGGAAGGCTGGCTGGAAAAGAATTAGGTATCGAATGAAGAAAGGATATACCGGAGCGGCAGATGCTGTTCCGGTGGAATGAGGTGTGGAGGATGCAATTACAAATCAAGCTTTTTTTTCGGAGTAAGCTGCGGATTATGCTATTGGCAGTTCTGCTGCTGGGAACTCTCCGCCATGCAGCTATGGCAGTCTATTTTATCGTTTCCCAGAATCTGGAGCAGTTTGGGCAGTTTAGTATCATTACTTCAGCAACTCAGGTGAGACAGCTGGGGGATTTTATCTTTATATTTATCCTGCTGCTGTTTCTGTCCTTTGATTACTTTCGGGAGGCATCTAATGGAAG
>JAIECC010000392.1 GCA_029068665.1 Lachnospiraceae bacterium | reverse complement strand
GATGTCCGTAAGCAGTATCAGCAAAATGGTAAAGGAAATGCAGGAGGAACAGGTTGTTACTGTAGAGAATAAGATGGTGGAAATCGGTGCAGATGAGACAAAGGCTAATATACTGGCTGAAACCTTAGAAACTACTGCAACAGATGATATAGAAAGAATCAACAGAAGGGCAGTGTTATCCAATCTGTTCAGCTTTGGATTAGTAGTCGTTTCAGTTATCGTAACCATTATCATTGCTGCTATGTTGATTGGGGTAATTAATAAATCCGTAGCCCAATTGTCCAAGGCGGCAAAGGATATTGCCATGGGACGTGTGGACATTGAAATGGTGAAGTATAACAATGATGAATTTGGCGCATTGGTGGATGATTATACTGAGGTTGTCAACAACATGAAGTATCAGGCTAAGATTGCAGAAGAAGTAGCCAGCGGTAATCTTACCGTTCAGGTAAATCCGAAATCCAGTGATGATGTACTGAGCCATGCGTTGAAGAAGCTGGTAGATGATAACCTTCGGGCATTATCTAATATTAGTGAAGCTGGTTCTCAGGTTACCATTAGTTCTTCTCAGGTAGCAAGTGCCAGCCAGTCACTGGCTCAGGGCTCTACAGAGCAGGCAAGTGCAATCGAGCAGATTACCGCTTCTATTGATGAAATTGCTGAGAAGACCAAGCAGAATGCAGAGCAGGCAAATGCAGCAGCAAATCTGGTAAAGACCGCTATCGAGGATGTAAAGCAGGGAAATGTTCAGATGCAGGAACTTATGGTTGCTATGCAGGGTATCAACAAGTCTTCCGAAAGCATCTCCAAGATTATTAAGACCATTGATGATATTGCATTCCAGACCAATATTCTTGCATTAAATGCAGCAGTTGAGGCAGCAAGAGCCGGTGAGGCTGGTAAGGGATTTGCAGTTGTAGCAGAAGAGGTTCGTAGTCTGGCTGCGAAGAGTGCCGCTGCATCAGCAGAGACTGCAGAGCTGATTGAGGATTCTATCAGCAAGGTAGGCTCCGGTTCTCAGATTGCAGATAGTACGGCAAAGGCTATGGAATTGATTTCCAATGTAGTATCAGAGAGTGAAGTGATTATCAATGATATCGCTGAATCTTCTAACTATCAGGCAACTGCAGTAGCACAGATTGAGCAGGCAATTACTCAGGTTTCACAGGTAGTACAGACCAACTCTGCTACCAGTGAGGAGTGTGCGGCTGCCAGCGAGGAATTGTCAAACCAGGCATCCAGAATGCGGGAAATGCTGTCTATTTACAATTTGGGCAGTGGATCTTCTTCTTCATCCTTTGGCGGCGGTTCATCCTATTCATCCGCTCCAGCTAATGAACAGGTAATTTCCTTAGAGGATGGGTTTGGAAAATACTAATAATTGAATCATACTATATTCGAATAAATCTTTCGGGAACAGGCATGACAGTATGCCTGTTCCTTTTTTGTTGCTCATATGGAACGGAAAGAAAATGTTCATACTGGTAAAATAATTAAAAGTAGGTTATAATATGCGCAGGCAGTGAGCAGTGCCAAAATCGCAATCTGCCAAATTGCCTGCTTGCAGGCGTATTTGACAGATTCGATTTTGATAGGGCGATGTTTGACCTGAGGAGGGACCCAGCGAAGCTGGGAGGAGTCCTGAGG
>JAIECC010000391.1 GCA_029068665.1 Lachnospiraceae bacterium | reverse complement strand
TTCGTCGGCAGCGTCAGATTTGTATATGAGACAGCCAGAGTGTGGCATGAAAAATTCAGCAGGCAGGTTGCGGAAGAATTAAAAGCATTATCCCCAAAGAATGTGCTTGAAGTTGGAACCGGTGAAGCTACAAGCCTTTGTGATATTGCTTTGTATCTAGGAAATGAAATATCGTTTAGTGGATTGGAATTATCATTATCAAGGATTTTATACGCCCAGCGATTTTCAAAATATAAAAATGTAGATATCAATTTTGCTATGGGAGATATGTTCTCTCTGCCGTATCCGGATAATTCATTTGATGTTATATTGTTAATTCACTGTCTGGAATCTAATACAGGAAGAGAAAAGGATGCTTTAAAAGAATTGATACGTGTGGTTGCCGGAAATGGATATATTGTTATGTTAGAGCCCAGTTATGAGCTGGGAAATGAGGAGACAAGGAAAAGGATTAAAAGACTGTGTTATATTGATTCTCTGACAGAAGCAATAGAAGATTGTGATTTGGATATTATAAAACATGAATTATTTCGGGTTACCACATACAACAATAATACGGGGCTTACAATCATTAAAAAAGGAGCCGGTTTACGGTCGGTAGAAAGAATACCTGCTTATATATGTCCGAATTGCCAGACTATGTTACATAAGCATGATGAAGCGTATTTTTGTCCGGAATGCTATAATCTATATCCGGTTATTCACAACATCCCTATTTTGAATAAAAATCACGCAATATTATGCAGTAAGTATGAAACGGAAGAAGCGATTTTTTGATTGTCAAGCTATATGTACAATGCTATAATTTGCATATAAATTAACAAGTCCGATTGCTTCAGGCGGTTATGAAAAGGCGAAGGAATCGACTGGTATAGAGGTATGGATAGGAGAGCATGCATGAATAATTTATATAACTTTACTGGAAAAAAATACATAGTTACCGGAGCTTCCTCCGGGATTGGGAGAAGCACTGCAATTCTGCTGTCACAGCAGGGCGCACAGGTGGTTTTGATTGCCAGAGATAAAGAACGGTTAGAAGAGACCAGGTCAGCGATGGAAGGCGATAATCATCAGATTATTTCAGCAGATCTGGGAGAAATGGAAGATATGACAGAACTGTTTAATACCATGGTGGCAGATGGAAAAAAACTGGATGGATTGGTACACTGTGCCGGTATGAGTTATGTAATGCCACTGAACAGGTTGAAACGAAATAACATGGAAGAATGCATGAGAATTAACTTTTATGCATTTTTAGAACTCACCAGATTATATGCAAAGAAAAAGTATGGCAATAAAGGTTCAATTGTAGCGGTATCTTCTCTTGCCGCAACCCGGCCGGAAAAATGCCAGACACTGTATGCTGCTTCAAAGGGAGCATTAAATTCTGCTGTACAGTCACTGGCGATTGAATTGGCAGCGAAAGAAATTCGGGTTAACAGCATTATGCCGGGATTTGTGAATACGAAGATGATGGAGATGGAGGAAGAAATTTTTCCGAATGAAAAATTAAAGGAAAGCATGGAGAGGCAGCTGTTAGGTATTACGGAACCGGAAGAAATTGCAAAGGCAATCCTGTTTTTGCTGAGTGAAGCTTCAGGGGTGATTACAGGAAGAGCCTTATGTGCAGATGGTGGATGGCTGTAGAATGAAGGAGTCAGAGAGAAAGGGTAAGCAGATGGAAGAAAAGAAAATTGCGATTATTACAGCCAGAGGTGGAAGTAAAAGGATTCCGAAAAAGAATATTAAAGATTTTTGTGGCAGGCCAATAATTGCTTACTCCATTCAGGCAGCATTGGATTCCGGTATATTCGATGAGGTAATGGTGTCAACAGAAAGCAGGGAAATTGCTGATATAGCAAAAAAATATGGAGCAAAGGTTCCGTTTATGCGAAGTGAAGAAACTGCAAATGATTTTGCGACTACCAATGATGTATTAAGAGAGGTTTTTACTGAGTATAAGAAGATGGAAAAGGTCTTTGAGATAGCGGTATGTATATATCCTACAGCCCCTTTTATAACAGCAGATAAGTTGAAGAGCGCAGTTGCTTTAATGAGAGATGGTGTAGATGCTGTTACACCGGTAGTGAGATTTTCATTTCCGCCTCAAAGGGCAATGATTATTAGAGATGGAGCTCTGCAATATCAGTATCCGGAATGTGAATGTATGAGATCCCAGGATTTGGAACCAATTTATCATGATTGTGGACAGTTTTATGTATTGAGACCGGAAAATATATTAGAGGATAAAGATGATTTGAAAGTAGTGCCATATATCTGCTCAGAATTGGAAGTACAGGATATAGATAATGAAGAAGACTGGAAACTGGCTGAGTTAAAGTATCAGTTCATGAAGTAACCTGAAATATGATTCTATTAAATGCTACTTAGCATATATGGAAAACAGGACGATATACATAATGGATGGGTGTCAGATATGAAAATCGATAAAGATGATTTGAAGATATACGGTAGAAAGTTATATAGGTATGAATATGATTTGATTTATTCCAATATGTACATTCTCTTGGGTGAACATACGGCTGTTATGATAGATTCTGTTGAATCGGAAGCGGCACTTCAATTAATGAAGACGAAGGGCATAGAAAAGATATGGATGATTGTAACCCACGAGCATTATGATCATATACAGGGAATTAATTATTATAAAAGACATTTTGAATGCTGTATAATGGGAAGTAAAGAAGCCCTGAAGGCAATGAAAGACCCGAAAGAAAATCTGGCAGCATATCTGGAATCCATGGTGTTATTTAAAAACCTTCCGGATAATTGGCGGGAGCGGTATAACATACCGGAGGATTATTCCTGTGAGGGAGATATTGTTTTGGAAAATAACGGGGTATTTCAATGGGAAGACATACAGTTTAAAATAATATATACACCGGGACATTCTAAGGGAAGTATATGTATTGCAATCGGCAATGACTATTATTTTACCGGAGATAGTCTGATTGCAGGCGAAAAAGTAATATTAAGACTTCCGGGAGGGAATAGAAAGAAATATTATGAGATTACCGGTCCGTTTTTAACTTCAATTACGGATAATGCTATTATATTTCCGGGTCATGGCGAAAGCGGAACAAAAGAAGAGTTTAACATTGTCTGCTAGGGAGAATTATATATGATTAAAAAGAAGTTTAAAGCGATAGAATTGAATCGCCTTGATGAGGCTACCATACAGAATATAAGAAGCTGGAGAAATCAGGAATTTGTCAGGCGAAATATGTTCTGTCAGGATATAATAGCAGAAGAGGAACATAATCAATGGGTACAAAGAGTGAAGGCGGATGATAATAAAAACGTTTTTGTGTTCTATCTGGATGATGTTCCCTTTGGAGTACATGTATATACATACGATACAGAGAATCAATGGGTAGAAATAGGAAGTTATCTGGTAGCGGAAGAGTATCAGGCCATGGGATATGGAGTTATTCTGTCATATTTTGGACAGGATATTATGTATAATGTTTTGGGATATGACACCATGTATGGAGAGATCCTTGAGTATAATAAGAATGCATCGTCGGTCAGCCGTTTTTTGGGAGGAGAAAAAGAGCTCAGGAAAGAGCCGGTTCACTTGAATGGTAAAACATATAATGTAAATATAGTAAGAGGAACAAGACAGGAGTGGAATAGTTTTGAAAAGGAAAAGCTGGGCAAGCTGGTGATGAAATTCGTTTATGAAGAGTATGAAGTAATAAAATAGTAGAATTACTATTATTATAAAATTATGAAAGGAAAGGAAGAGTATGATGACAAAACAGGAGAAAATTGAAAGTATTGCAGAGATATTGGATTTGGAAGTGGAGGATATTAAGGAAGATGCAGTCTTAGAGGAATATGAAGAATGGGATTCCGTTGCAATATTATCATTTATTGCATTGTTGGATGAAAAATTTGGTAAAGCCGTTAAGGGTGCAGAAATCAGAAAGCTTACGACAGTAAAAGATTTGATGGATATGATGGAGGAATAATGGTTTGAAAGGATTTGAATATGATCAGGTGGTCGTTTCGGGAATATCCTGTGTTTTGCCGGGCGAGAGGAAAAAAACAAGAGATTACATTGGTGCATTCGAAGAGAAAGCCATTGAAAAATTTATAAAGACCACAGGCATTGAACAGCGTTATTTATCAAATGGAAAACAAACGGCATCGGATTTGTGTTACGTTGCTGCCAAACGATTGATGGACAGTAAGAAGCTGTCGGGAGATGATATAGATGCACTTATATTTATAACACAAAGTCCTGACTATAAAATACCTTCAACAGCATTTATATTACATAAGCGATTAGAAATCAAAAAGGAATGTCTGACATTTGATGTTAATATAGGATGTTCCGGATTTACCGTTGGATTAACCCTTTTGGGGGGATTAATCCAGGGCGGATTGATTGGCAGGGCCTTGCTGCTGGTTGGAGATGCTATTCTTAATCATCCCGAGACAGATGACTTGACAGACAGTTTGATGTTTGGAGATGCAGGTACAGCCGCCTTGCTGGAACGAGGCGAGGGTAAAATGTATGGAGCCAATATGTCCGACGGTACAGGGTATGATGTCATTATATCACCAATTCCGGGAGCAAGATTTCCGGGAATGATTCAACCTGCAGAAGCCGATGCTGCACACATGACAAATGATGATACCTTTTTGTTTACAATAACAGAGGTTCCAAAGCTGTTTAAGGAGTTCTTCCAAAAGTATAATTGCTCTATGGATGATTTTGATTATTGTATGCTCCATCAGCCGAATTTAATGATTTTAAAACAGATTGCCAAAAGGGTAAAGATACCGGAGGATAAGTTGTATATTTCATTGGACAAGTATGGGAATACGGATGGAGCGACTATACCATTAGGAATAGCGGATTTATGTCAGAGCATAGAGGAAAATCGTAGATTAAAGCTGGTATGCTCCGGATTTGGTGTAGGACTTTCCTGGGGGATCGTTGCGTTTGATATTGATTCCTGTGATGTTATGCCTATTATATCCACAGATGAATATTGGGAAGAAGGCTTTAAGGCATTAGAATACATACAACAATCGGATTCTGAGTTATAATTGATATGATATCTATGGGAGAATTGATTTTATGAAAAATTATTTTGATTTTACAGGAAAAAAATATTTGGTAACAGGAGCATCTGCAGGCATTGGACGAGCTACAGCGATTTATCTGTCAAAGCAGGGAGCAACCGTGGTTCTCACCGGAAGGAATGAAGAAAGATTGAATGAAACCAGAGATATGATGGAGGGAACCGGGCATATTCTGGTGTCCGGCGATTTATGTGAAATTGATGATATGACAGACATTTTTCAAAAATCAATATCAGATAATGTGAAATTAGATGGAATCGTTCATTGTGCAGGTGTTAGTATGACTGGTTCTCTTAGTTCTTTGAATAAAAAAGAGTTTGATGATATGATGCATGTTAATATTTATATTCTGTTAGAAATGATAAGATTGTTTTCAAAGCGTAAGTATCATAATCAGGGACAATGTAGTGTAGTATCGATTTCTTCTATAGCAGCAGTAGATCCGGGAAAATGTCAGACTATTTATGCTGCGGCTAAGGCCGGTATGAATGCGGCGATACAGACTGTGGCACAGGAAGTGGCCGGTAAAGGAATAAGAGTAAATTCGATAATGCCTTCCCTTACAAAAACACGAATGTATTATGATTTTATTAAGGCAATAGGCGAAGAAGAAGTTGCTCAAGTAGTAGAAGGGCAGCTTCTGGGTGTACCCGAACCGGAAGAAATAGCTGAAACAATTATGTTTCTATTAAGTGATGCATCTTGTGCGATAACCGGGCGAGCAATGTATGTGGATTCAGGAAGATTATAGCAGAGGTAGATAAGTTGAAGAATTCAGTATTATGTTATTTGGAAGATACAGTAAGGAGATTTCCTGACAAAACGGCACTGACGGATGAAAATGGAGAAGTTACATTTTCGGAATGGCGTAATAAAGGTCTATGCGTGGCAGAAGAGATTAAGAAGCGAAATAATAATAGTCCATTTCCGATTTTTGTATATCTTCCCAAGTCTGCAATGGCATTAATTGCTTTTGTTGGGGTATTGTATAGTGGTAATTATTATACACCTACGGATGTAAAATTCCCCTTTGAAAAAGCAAAATCTATAATTAAAGGTTTAAATCCACAGATAATTATAACGAATCGGGAATGTTCAAAGAAGCTGATTAATGGCGGGATTTCTTCTGAACTTATGCTGTTTGTTGAGGATATTGACATGTCAAGGCAGGATATTGACAGCAGTAAG
>JAIECC010000390.1 GCA_029068665.1 Lachnospiraceae bacterium | reverse complement strand
ATATACATGAGGTGCGTATATACAACTTTATAATAAGTATTAACCTTTTGTGCAATCCGGTTATACGTTATGAACGATCTACAAAGTAGATTCCATTCAGAAAGGAAAAGGTGTAAAGAACATGGCGACTAAAAGACAACAAACTGTGCTCTTGAAATCAGTATCGGAGTTAAAGGAAGCGGATTATTCCAGGGATCCGGAATTGAACAGAATCTATCAACGGCTGGCCAGAGGGAGACAGCAATTTGCAGAAATCTTTGAAAAAAATATTAAAGCAGTTATGCAAATCAGTTCTCTGGACTTGACCATGCAGCATCAGACCGAAAAAATCATCGATATTTCCAACAATGTAGCCAGAGCAACCGAAACGATATTCGGAAGTTCCTCTGCCTCGGGAAAAACAAACAATCAGCATGAAGAGTTATCCAGTACTATTATAGAGGTTTCTTCCAAAACCGAAGAGGTATATCGCAGAATCGAAACCAGTCAGAATGAACTGACACTGATTAAAGATCTGTCTGACCAGACCATTCAGGAATCTCAAGCAATGCAGCAGGATATGGACAATCTGATTAAAATCATTAATCAAATGAATAATGTAATTGCCGGTATTGATTCTATTTCTTTGGAAACGAATCTGTTGGCATTGAACGCCTCTATTGAAGCCGGCAGGGCAGGGGAAGCAGGAAAAGGCTTTGCCGTAGTTGCCGAGAAAATCCGCGCCTTAGCAGGAGAGACCCAGCAACTGACCGGAAGCATGAGTGATTTTCTGGAAAACATTAAAAGCGCTTCCCAAAAAAGTGTTACCAGTGCTACGGAAACCATTCATACTCTGGGAACCATGTCAGATAAAATCAATTATGTATGGGAATTGACTAATGAAAACCAGCAATATGTTTTGAATGTAAATGAATCCATGGACTCTATTGCTTCTGTCAGCGAAGAGCTCAGCTCCTCCATGACGATGATGGAAAATCAGTTAAAGGATAGCACGGAATTCATGCGTAATGTGAGCAGTGACCTGATAAAAGCAGTAGAACCGGTAGTCGATATTGAAAAGACACTGGACGAAACCGTTAAGCAGATGGGAACCATGACAGAAGATGCCTTTTTCCATTTAGAAAATCCGGAATTTTCAAAATATGTAAGCAATGCTATATCTGCCCATCGTACCTGGCTGAGTAATCTGAAAAAGATGGTGGACGGTCGAACGATTACGCCTCTGCAGCTGGATTCGACCAAATGCGGCTTTGGACATTTCTATTATGCCCTGACCCCAAGAATACCGGGAGCACTTCCGATATGGGAAGGCCTTGGTCAAAAGCATCAGCGGTTCCATCGCTATGGTGCAGATGTTATTACAGCATTAAACAACAGTGATTATTCAAGGGCGGAACAGATTTACAAAGAAGCAGAGAATTATTCCAAAGGACTGATTGCAGATTTGGAAAAGCTGCTGCAGATTGCAAGATAATATTCAACAGAAATTATATACCACATCAAGAAAGAGGTGCCTTGACCAGAGTCTGACCAGGGCACCTCTTATTTTTTATTCTTCTATCCGCCTATGCTTCTGAAAACATTGGGGTTGACAAATACCGGTCTCCGGTATCCGGCAAAAGCACTACAATTGTTTTCCCTTGATTCTCCGGCCGCTTTGCAAGCTGAGTTGCTGCCCATATAGCCGCACCGGAAGAAATTCCAACCAGAATTCCCTCCTCTTTGCCGATTGCACGACCCACAGCAAATGCATCCTCATTTTCCACCTTGACTATTTCATCATAAATCTGAGTATCCAATGTATCCGGTATAAAGCCGGCACCAATTCCCTGAATCTTGTGAGGACCCGGATTGCCGCCACTTAAAACCGGCGAGTTCACAGGCTCTACTGCAACGATCTGCACATTAGGATTCTGCTCCTTCAGGTATTTACCTGCGCCGGAAATCGTTCCTCCGGTACCCACACCGGCTACAAAGATGTCTACCTTTCCCTCCGTATCCTTCCATATTTCCGGTCCGGTAGTACGATAATGAGTCAAAGGATTTACTTTATTTACAAACTGTCCCGGAATGAAGCTGTTCGGGTACTGTGCTGCCAACTCTTCCGCCTTTGCAATTGCTCCCTTCATACCTTTGGAACCATCTGTCAGTACTAATTCTGCACCGTATGCTTTCATTAAGTTCCTACGCTCCACACTCATGGTTTCCGGCATGGTGATGATAATCTTCAAACCAAGGGAAGCAGCAACAGCAGCCAGTCCGATTCCGGTATTTCCACTGGTTGGTTCAATCAGTACCGTATCCTGATTGACATCTCCCTTCTCCATTGCATCTTCAATAATAGCTTTTGCAATCCGATCCTTTACGCTTCCTGCCGGATTAAAATATTCCAGCTTTGCCAGTAATGTGGCCTCCAGCCCTTGCCCCTTGCTATAGTTATTCAATTGTACAATCGGCGTATTGCCAACTAAATCCGTTACCTTTTGATAAATACTCATATTTTCTTCTCCTCTTCCATCAAATTGATTTGCATATTTCATCCCTATTATCCCATAGGAATATCATGGAAAGAATTATATCCTAGTTTTCCTACCTTGTCAATAGGTTTTATTTATCCTGTTCATATTTGTTAAGTATATTTCTGA
>JAIECC010000039.1 GCA_029068665.1 Lachnospiraceae bacterium | reverse complement strand
GTGCCACAAAGGCACCGGCCAATAGAAATGTAATCACACACACAATTTACTTTTTTATTGCACAATTCTTCTTGCTCCGATTGGAGAAGAATAATACATGTTCGAAATAACAATTCCGGTAGATTCCGTAGCTGCATGTACAATCTGTCCACCACCAATATATAAACCAACATGACCGGAATAGCAGATAATGTCACCCGGCTGTACCGCATCCAGAGAAACCGGAGTACCTTGTCCCATCTGAGCGCCGGAAGAATGACTCAGAGAATAACCGAACTGTGCATACACTGCCATGGTAAATCCACTGCAATCCGTACCATTGGTCAGGCTGCTTCCACCGTAAACATATGGACAGCCTACAAACTGGCAGGCATAACTTGCAATCTGCTGTCCCAATACCAAGCCTTCTGCTGATGTCTCTACCGGCGGCAGAGCGGCTGCTGCAGCAGAAGAAGCTGCTCTTTGACTGGCAGATGCCTGAGCTGCAAGACTGGCAGCAATCAGTGCCTGTTCCTCCTCAACAGTTATAGCCACTGGATAATTCCAGCCAACCTTTACATACTCTCTTGCTACATATCCGGTTGTATCTTCTGTATACTGAATTTCTACCCATTCATCTGTTTCACTTAAAATATCCAATTCCCGTCCGCCGGTTACAGAACCGATACATTCACTTTCCGTACTCTGTTCCTGCCGGACATTCAGGGCTTGTACCTCTACCGTAGCACAATATTTATAATTTTCCGTTATATAAGCACCGGCTTCATCGCCGAACATCAGGTATTCGTTGGATACATATCCGGTTACAGAACCGGATTCTACCTTTGTCCATTCATCTCCCGACTCCAAAATCGTTGCAACGGTATATGGATATAATTTTCCGACAATTTCTGATTCTGTACTTGCCTCGGCCCGTACTCGAAGGCTGCCTTGTACATTCGCAACCACGGAGTCCTGCCACTCCGGATATTCACATTCCGGTTCTGCTTCCGTTTCCTCTGGGACTGCCGCTTCTTCCGTTGCCGCCTCCTCTGCGTCTCCTGCTGCTTCCGTTTCACTACTGTTCATTCTTAATGTTACATTCGTCTCTGAAATCTGTGTCTCAATTGGTTCCTCTGTGGCTACCTGGGCATTTACTTCATTGTGAGGTGTTACTGCACTTGTACCAAGGGTTAATCCCGTACCCATAGCTACCATAA
>JAIECC010000389.1 GCA_029068665.1 Lachnospiraceae bacterium | reverse complement strand
GAATGATGTGGTATTATTTAATTTGAGGATTTGACCTGAGGATTTGACCTGAGGAGGGGCCCGCCGTAGGCGGGAGGAGTCCTGAGGTCAGGACGTAATAAAGTATAACTGAAGTCAGCAAGGAGTCCTGATGTTGGATTGCGGTAGAGTGTAGTGGATTTTGAGATTGATTGGCAGCACTACGAATATTATCTCAAAAGAAAAGAAGAATAAACAGTATGAAAAAACGATTAGTGATTGGCATTCTTGCCCATGTAGATGCCGGAAAGACAACCTTATCAGAAGGATTATTATATTTGTGCGGCAGTATCCGTACCTTAGGAAGAGTGGATCATAAGGATGCATTCCTGGATACCTATGCCATGGAACGGGCAAGAGGGATTACCATATTCTCCAAGCAGGCAGAACTGACCATGGGTGATATGGAAGTGACCCTGCTGGATACACCGGGGCATGTGGATTTTTCAGCGGAAATGGAGCGGACCCTTCAGGTGCTGGATTATGCCATTTTGGTCATTAACGGAGCAGATGGTGTGCAGGGGCATACGCGGACACTCTGGAAGCTGTTGAAGCAATACGAGATACCAACATTTGTGTTTATCAATAAAATGGACCAGCCGGGAACGGACCGGGAGAAATTATTAGCAGAACTGCAGAGTCTGCTGGATGATTGCTGCCTGGATTTTACTCAGACGGCAGGAGAGGATACAGAAGAAAAACTGTCGGAGGAATTTTTGGATTCCCTGGCTATGTGTGATGAAGCCATGATGGAAGAATTTCTTGCTGCAGACAGCATAGCCATTGACACCATTCGAAAAGCAATACAGAAGCGTAAAGTGTTCCCCTGCTTCTTTGGTTCTGCTTTGAAATTAGAGGGAGTAGAAGCACTGATTCAGGGGATTTCCCTGTATGTACAATGCCCGGAGTACGGAGAGGAATTTGGCGCAAGAGTCTATAAGATTTCCAGAGATGCACAGGGAAACCGGTTAACCCATTTGAAAATTACCGGTGGCTCCCTGAAAGTTAAGACCTTGCTTGCCCATCACGGAAAAGAAGAAAAGGCAGATCAGCTTCGCATTTATTCCGGTTCCGGTTTCCGCACGGAGATGCAGGTGGAGGCAGGAACCATTTGCGCAGTAACCGGACTGGAGGAAAGCTATTGTGGGGAAGGTCTTGGGATGGAAAAGGATTCTCAGATGCCTGTTTTAGAACCGGTATTGAATTATCAGGTGCTGCTGCCTGAGGGGTGTGATGTACACAAGGCATGGAAGCAGTTGCAGCAGTTAGAGGAGGAAAATCCTCTTCTGCGTATGGAGTGGCAGGAAGGCAGCAGTGAGATTCATGTTCAGGTCATGGGAGAGGTTGAACTGGAGATTCTAAAAGGGATGATACAGGAACGGTTTGGGCTGGAAGTAACCTTTGGACAGGGCAGTCTGGTATATAAAGAAACCATAGCAGGACCGGTAGAAGGAGTGGGACATTTTGAACCATTGCGGCATTATGCAGAGGTACATTTGCTGATGGAACCGGGAGAACCGGGCAGTGGCTTACAGTTTGAATCACAATGCAGTGAAGATATGCTGAACCGCAACTGGCAGCGGCTGATTTTAACCCATCTGGAGGAAAGGAAGCACCCCGGAGTACTGACCGGTTCAGAGATTACGGATATGAAGATTACCCTGGCAGCAGGCCGGGCACACCAGAAGCATACAGAAGGGGGAGATTTCCGTCAGGCAACCTATCGGGCAGTACGGCAGGGCCTTCGAAAGGCAGACTGTGTGCTTTTGGAGCCGGTATATGAGTTTCGGCTGGAGGTACCTATGGAGAATTCCGGACGTGCCATGGCAGATATACAGCGGATGTATGGAAGCTGTCAGCCCCCGGAGATGGAGGGAGAGCTGGCAGTCATAACCGGAAGTGCTCCCGTATCAACCATGTCCGGATATCAGTCGGAGGTGAACGCATATACCAGGGGCTGTGGTAAATTATTTTGCTCCTTAAAGGGATATATGCCTTGCCATAATGCAGAGGAAATCATAGAACAATACGGTTATGATCCGGAAGGCGATGTGGAGAATCCCACTGGTTCCGTATTCTGTGCCCACGGTGCAGGATTTATCGTGCCATGGAATCAGGTGGAGGATTATATGCATGTGGAGTCCGGCTTGCACATAGAAGAAAATTCGGATGCTTTGGATTCAGACGATATGAGAGGGAATGGTAAAACCGGATATCGGCAGAGTGGAAGGACATCTGTATCCGGATTCATGGCAGATGAGGATGAACTGAAGGCAATCTTTGAGCGAACCTATGGCAGTGGCAAGCAGAGAAGCCATGGCAAACAGGATTATGATAATGATTATGAGAATGAAGCCTATGGAAATGAAGGCTATGAGGCGGACAGGTCTATCCGGCAGGAAGAGTCAAAGTATCACAAAAAAGTACGACAGCCGGAGCGAAAGGAAGAATTCCTTCTGGTAGACGGTTATAATATTATATTTGCCTGGGAAGAGCTGAATGAATTATCCAAGTCAAATCTGGAGGCGGCACGGGGCAGGCTGATGGATATCCTTTGTAATTATCAGGGATATCGAAACATGAATCTGATACTGGTATTTGATGCCTATAAGGTGCCGGGGAATCCGGGAGAATTGATACAATACCACAATATTCATGTGGTCTATACGAAGGAGGCAGAGACAGCAGACCAGTATATTGAGAAGCTGGTGCATGATATGGGGAGAAAGTATGATGTAACGGTGGCTACTTCCGATGGATTGGAGCAGTTAATTATCTACGGAGCAGGTGCAAGACGACTGTCTGCCAGAGGCTTATGGGAGGAGATTCAGAGGACGGAGCAGGAAATAAGAGAGAAATTTATGTGACTTTCAGAAGAAATCCATGACAATTTCCCTTTTATCTATTATACTAGGGTAGGGATTTTAAAGATAACACGGATTATAAACTGTCCCTATATGGAAATTCGGACAGGAAAGAAACGATTAGTGTGGAGGAAAAAAAGATGAATCGTATTAAAATAGTTGTATTGTTTGGAGGTTGTTCTACAGAATATAGTGTATCATTACAGTCTTCTTATTCTGTAATGGAAGCATTGAATCCGGAGCGCTATGAATTGATACCTATGGGTATTACCAAGGAAGGTAACTGGTTCCGGTATTATGGAGATATCAAGCAGGTGCCGGAGGACAACTGGCAGGGAACGGATTGCAGACAGGCATTTATTCTGCCGGATAAGAATATTCATGGTATTGGAATGCTTCAGGAAGACGGCACCATGGAGACAGAGCGGGTAGATGTGGTTTTTCCGGTACTTCATGGAAAAAATGGAGAAGATGGAACCGTACAGGGATTGTGCGATCTTGCAGGTATACCATATGTGGGTGACGGGACTTTGAGCTCTGCCCTTTGTATGGATAAGGATATTGCCCATGTGGTGGCAAAAGCTGCCGGTGTGTCTGTACCGGAATTCGTAGTGCTTAAGTCCTACATGACGAAGGAAGAGCAGAAGGAGCGGTGCAGAAATCTGAACTATCCGGTTTTTGTAAAGCCGTCAAGAGCCGGTTCTTCTTATGGAATTACCAAAGTAAAGCAGGAGGCAGATCTGGAAGCTGCCATTCAGGAGGCATTTACCCATGACACGAAGGTGGTAATCGAAGACATGGTAGAAGGCTTTGAGGTTGGCTGTGCCGTTTTAGGAAATAAAGAACTGACAGTTGGTGAAGTGGATGAAATCGAGCTGCATTCCGATGTGTTTGATTTTCATGAGAAGTATACACTGGAAACATCGAAGATTCATGTTCCGGCAAGAATTGCCCCTGAAAAGGCACAGGAAATCAAAGCTACGGCTAAGGTATTGTACCGGGCACTGGAATGTGAGGGAATGGCACGAGTAGATATGTTCTTAACACCGGCAGGTGAAATCGTATTTAATGAAATCAATACCATACCGGGCTTTACATCCCACAGCCGTTATCCAAGCATGATGAAAGCATATGGTATGTCCTTTCAAGAGGTACTGGATGAATTAGTCCGGGAAGCACTGGAGGAGCAGGGAAAATAATGATTTAGGAGGCACTATGGGTAAGAAGAGAAAATATGGTGGCTTGGACTGGTTTCGGATTGTGAGTGCGGTTCTGGTTATTACAATTCATACTTCTCCCTTGCTTAGTTTTGGAGAATTTCCGGATTTTTTGTTGACAAGGATTATTGCCAGAGTTGCGGTTCCGTTCTTCCTGATGGTAAGCGGATTCTTTCTGCTGCCGGAGATACAGGGGGAGAATGGTGATTCTAAACGGTTATATCGGCAAATCGGACATCTGGCTAAGCTTTATCTGATTTCCATCGTGCTGTATCTTCCAATTATGATTTACAGCGGATACTTTCAAGATGATTTCTCCATTGGGAATCTGATTAAGGATATTTTAATTAATGGAACCTTTTATCATCTTTGGTATTTGCCCGCTGCCATAACCGGATTATTTATCGTTGGTCTGTTGCTGCAGTATTGCAGGGACTGGACGGTATTTATCATTAGCTTTGTTTTATATCTGTTTGGACTGTTGGGAGACAGCTATTATGGAGTTGTGGCAATGATTCCCTGGCTGCAAAAGCTGTACGATGGCATATTTTCGATTTCAGAATATACCAGAAATGGATTGTTTTTTGTTCCCCTGTTCCTGATGCTGGGCTATTATCTGGGAAAGCAGGAAGGGCGGAGAAGCAGATTGAAAAAAGAGCAGGCCATTATGGGACTGGTGATTTCCGGTGTTCTTCTCTTTGAAGAAGGAATCGGGCTGCATTTCCTGAAGTGGCAGCGGCATGACAGTATGTATATTCTGCTTCCTGTAGTTATGGTATTTTTATTCTCCCTCATGCTTCACTGGGAAATCCAGGGAGGAAAGCGGCTGAATCGAATTGCTTTGATTGTTTACATTATTCATCCTGCCATGATTGTTGCAATTCGTCTTGTAGGGAAGATCACGAAAATGACTAGGCTGCTGGTGGATCAAAGCCTGGTACACTTTATCCTGGTTACGATATGCTCTTTTGCAGCAGCCTATCTGCTGACCATGATACCATTTCAGAAGTTGAAAAAGGAAACATCTGACACATAAATAAAAACTGATAATCTCAGCTATCAGATATAGCTGGGCTACATTGCAGCCGGAAGCACCATCATCCCAATGGCAATTACACCAAAGAATGCATATATGCTGTTGATAATCAGACAAATTTTCATAAAGACATTCTGCACCTTTCCCTTGCAGTAGGCAAGGATGGTGAAGATGCCGCTCAGTATCATAAAAACCGCATAGCTGAAAATCATGATTTCAGCTGTGGGAGATTCCAGAGCCCAGGAAAAGCTCCTTAAGGGCAGTATACTCCAGGGAATCAGTACCATTAAAATTGAAATTATAGTGAATAGTTTGTGTTTCATAAAACGACCTCCTTTGATAAATTTAGTATAAAAAATGGTTTTTGTGTAAACCATCGAATGATATGACATTTTGATATTTGATGTGACATTTTTGTAAGTCCTGTCAGATATTCCGGTAAATATATGGTCTAAGATTTCAACCGACCAAACCGAAAACAGGATGCTGTCATGCATACCAGAGTCAGTACTGTCGCTACGGGAAGCCATGGAACCAGTGCTACGTTAAAGGTATCCAGCCTGAATGCCAGCTTTCCATATTCGGAGGTTATATAATAGAAGGGGTAGGACATGGGGTATAGGAACCAGGCTCTGGTATTGATCATCAGTACCGAAGGTACAATAGAGGCCAAACCGATTCCTACGGAAAAAATAGGTGTCTGAATGCAGACGGGCAGCATATAGAAAAAGGCAAGCATGGGAATGGAGGACAGGTAAATTAAAGCGGCTTCCCGGAAAACAAATATTGGAGAAAGCAGGAAAGCATAATTTTGTGTCCGGGTTACAATGACAGCACTGATGAAGTACATTCCTATAGTCATAAGAATCTGGACCGCTGCCAGAAATAAAAGCACAATGAACTTTGCCAGACAGAACTTTACGGTACTAAGGGGCAGGGCAAGCATTTTTAAAATGCCGTTATTACTTCGTTCCGTCTGATTGAGTAGTACGGTACTGACTACCATACTGGCAGGATACATGAACCATGCCATCCCCAGAAATCCCTGAATGAAGAAATTATGCTCCGGTGAGATTCCTTCCGCCTGCATTTCAAAGTTGAGATGAGCATTGAAGATGGAAGGCAGCCAGAGAATAACTGTAGCCACAAGCAGAATCCATAATATGCAGGAACGATGTATTTTTTTTGTTTCAATTCCAATCAGTGATAAAAAGTTCATAGTAAGGACCTCCTGATTTTTAAGTATATAAGCTCTGCAATTCCCAGTATGATTGTTTCTAAAACAGAAGCAGTCATAAACCCCAAGATTTCTTGGTGTGTGGTTCCGGCAAGTGTCTGAAAAGGCAGTGCAAAAGGAAACAGAGACAGAACAAAGCTTTTTGCAGGAAGCAGAGTAGCCGTAAAGACACAGATGACTCCGATTCCAAGGGAAATCCACATGTTTCTGCAGGCAGAAGCGATGAGTAGAGATGTCAGGATTACGGGCAGGCTTAGCAGGAAAAAGTAACCAAAGCTTTTTAGCAGCTCTTCTGAAAAGCCCGGATAAAATGCAAACCAATGGGATATGCAAAGTGCAGCAGCAGCGGCTTCGATTATAAAAATCAAGCTGCACATTCCTGTCATAACAATCACTTTTTTCAAAAAAATTGCAGATTCTTTTATGGGCAGGCACCGCATTTTATCGTATCCCCTATCTGTGTATTCTGTATGGTACATAATGCATGCACCGGATACAATCAGCAGAATATTCAGCATGGCCATCATCTGCCAGTTAGAGCCAAGAACCATGGAAAGAGAAGATTCGTCACCTGTTGTATAACTATCCCGTCGAAAGAAGAGTTCCGCTGCAGGGATGATGGCAGCCAGTATGCCGCCGCCCAGAAAGGCAGGAAAAAAACCGGTTCGTTTCATTTTTTTATACTCCAATGCCAGACTCATAGCCATTCACCCCTTTCCCGTTATCTGCATCAATAAGGGCAAGGAAGGTATCCTCTAAGTTGTCAGTAGGATATCCTTTTAATAATGCCCGTTCCTTTAGCTGCTGCATGGTTCCTTCAAAAATAAGCCTTCCGTGGTTTAGAATGCCGATATTGTCTGCCATTAGCTCAATCTCGGAAAGTAAATGGGAGGATACCAGAACCGTACAATCGAACTGCTTTGGCAAAGAGCGGATTAAGGTTCGTATTTCGTGTATACCAATGGGATCAAGACCGTTGGTAGGCTCATCCAGAATCAGAATGGGAGGTCTGCTGATTAAGGCCCCGGCAAGGCCCAGACGCTGTTTCATACCCAGGGAATATTTTCGTGCAAGCCGGTTTTTAAATGGGGTTAATCCTACCAGTTCTAAAGCATCTGCTACGGAGGATTTTGGCAGCCCAAGTATTTTACGGATGATATCCAGATTTTCTTCCCCGGTTAAATTCCCATAGAAGGAAGGGGATTCAATAAAGGAACCGATTTCTTTTAGTATTTCTAACCGGTCTTCGGGATACTGTCTGCCGTGAATGGTAAAGGAACCACTGTCCGGCTTTACCAGTCCTAAGAACATTTTCATGGTTGTAGACTTTCCTGCCCCGTTGGGTCCCAGAAAGCCGTAAACAGCTCCCTTGGGAATATGGAGACTGACATGGGAAACAGCAGTAAAATCTCCATATGTTTTGGTTAAATCTTGTGTTTCAATGATATTCATGGTAATATCGCCTCCTGATATATAAGGTTCAGTTGTCCCTCCGTTTGCTGTGAGGGCATTGATGGATACAAGTTAAGTTTACCGGACCAACCTTGCAGGAACATTCTCATAACCTTACATCTACCTTACATTTTCATGCATCGGGTGAATTAGAATGGAGCTTGTGTTATGATTAATTCGAATTAGAGGAGCAAAGGAGATTGTGAAAATGGAAGCAGATTATTTGAAAAAGAAAAGAATTCTTCTGGTGGATGATGAGCCGGAACTGTTGGATATGGTTGTGTCCATACTAAAGCAGGAAGGCTTTCAGACCATACGGACAGCGCAATCCGTAAAGGAGGCCATTGCAGCCGCCGATGATTTTTCACCGGAGCTGGCAATACTGGATGTGATGCTTCCGGATGGAACCGGTTTTTCTCTTATGAAAGAACTGAAACGCAGGGCTGATTACCCTATATTGTTTTTAACGGCCCGGGGTGAGGATGAGGATAAATTCATGGGCTTTGGTCTTGGGGCAGATGATTATGTGGTGAAACCATTTCTGCCTAAGGAATTGATTTTTCGAATCATGGCAATTCTGCGCAGAAGCTATAAGGAAGACAATCTTCTTATAAAGCTTCCGGACAGTGAGATTGATTTTGAACGGGCAGAGGTCATAAAGGATGGAGAGCACATTGCATTAACGGCAAAGGAATACGATTTGCTTTCTGCATTATATCGGAATGCAGGACGAATCGTGACAATTGATGCTCTTTGCGAAGCTGCCTGGGGGGAGAATCCCTATGGCTATGAAAATTCACTGATGGCGCATATACGCCGGATTCGGGAAAAGATTGAAGCCAATCCCTCCCGTCCGAAAGCATTGATTACGGTCAAAGGACTGGGATATAAGCTGCTGGTGGAGGAATGAAAATATGAAAAGTATACCCAAACTGATTCGACGTTTTTTTGGCATATTGTTAATGAGTGTTTTGTTGATTTTTATTCTCAATATAGGGATGCTGTTTATATTTGCCAGTGGCCAGACTGTCAGCCGTTCCCCTTGGACTACAGCCATTGAAGTGGCGGAGGCGCTGCAGAAGTCCGGGGATGGGTATCAGCTGTCAGATGCTTCTGTTTTAGAAGAATTGGAACGGGATCAGGTATGGGGCATTCTCATCGATGATACCACCCATCAGGTCATCTGGCATACGGACAATCTTCCGGAAGAGATTCCCATGGAATATTCTCTGGGAGATATCGCTATGCTGACCCGGGGGTATGTGAAGGATTATCCCACCTTCCCGGGGAGAGCTGAAGAGGGACTGGTGGTTCTGGGGTATCCCAAGGACCGGTATTGGAAAGAAATGTGGCCCAGCTGGGATTATGATATGATTAAATATCTTCCGCGGACGATTTTGGTGGCTTTAACGGCAAATGTGGTATTGATTTTTCTGATTTATCTGGTGACCAATGCCCGGCTGCTTCACTTCATTGGACCAATTATAGAAGGCATTCAGAAGCTTCCGGAAGAGCAGAAGGTTTATATAAAGGAAAAGGGGCTGCTGTCTGAGCTGGCTATGAATATTAACCGCACTTCCGAAATCATTCAGTCCCAGAAGCAGGAATTGAAAAAGAAGGAAAGGGCCAGAGCAAATTGGATTGCCGGTGTTTCTCATGATATCAGGACCCCTTTATCCATGGTCATGGGCTATGCAGGACAGTTGGCAGAAGATGGACGGTTAACCGAAGAAGAGCAGAAAAAAGCTGTGGTAATTGTTAAGCAAAGTGAAAAAATGAGAAATTTGATTCGTGACCTGAATCTGGCTTCCAAGTTAGAATATAATATGCAGCCATTAAAGACCCAGAAGGAAAATATTGTTGCTTTGGTTCGTAAGGTCATGGTGGACTTTATGAATCTGAACATTGAAGACAAATATGATTTGGAATGGGAAACTGAGGATTCGCTTACCTCATGTATGATAACCGTTGATGGAGAGTTATTAAAGCGGGCAGTGACGAATCTGATTCAAAATTCCATGAACCATAATCCGGAAGGATGTGGGATATTTGTTTCTGTTAAAATGGAGCCGGAAGCATGCTGCATTATGGTAGAGGATGATGGAGCCGGGGTGGAGGAAGAGCAGATTCGTTATCTGAATCATGCCCCTCATTATATGGTATGTGATGATAATACCAGCGAGCAAAAGCATGGACTGGGGCTGCTGATTGTAAAGCAGATTGCAGATGCACATCAGGGGAAGGTAGAGATTGACAAAGGAGACCGGGGAGGTTTTCGAGTTCAGATTATTCTGCCTTATGAAGCGGAATAAAAAGACCCGGGCGGTAGAGGAAGACAGCTTCCTTTACCGCCCGGGTCTTTCACTGTTTGCTTACAGATTCTTGTTGAAGAAGTCTTCTAATGCAGCAGCGGCAGCATCTTCATCTTCACCTTCTACCTCTACGGTAATAACATCTCCGCATTTAACACCCAGGCTCATAATCGCCATAAGCTTTGTCAGGTCGGCGGACTTATCACCTTTACGCAGGGTGGCTTTACTGCTAAAGTTCTTTCCTTCCTTTACCAGCAGTCCCGCAGGTCTTGCGTGAATTCCAATCTCATCTTTGATTTCGTAGCTAAATGTTTTCATTGTAATACCTCCTTGTGATATATAGTTATGTTGCATCAATGCCGTAATTATGGCTGCCCGGAAGGAATCCGGACAGCTGACCCTTGAAAGTCCCAAATCCGGTTTAGACTGAAATCCCCTTCTGCACATAAGTCAAGCTTGTCATCCGAAGGGAAGAATCGGGTAGTTTGAACAATGGCTCCATCATTTATAAAAATTTCCAGGATAGAGCAATCTGCCAGGATACGGATGTTTTTCACCTTGTCACAAAGGACTCGTCTGGTGGTCCGTCCTGCACCCAAATTGCCTTGAAAGCCTAAGGTAAGCACAGAGCCATCGTAGGTTAATGTCAGTTCTTTGGTAATGTGGATGGTGAAATTCTGCTGTTTGGCAGGGAACGGCTTCAGTTCCCAGTCAAAGAAGCTTGGGAAGGAAAACCATCGACCGGCAGTTATTTCCCGGCAGCGGGAACGCAGTCGGTCCAATTCCGGAACCGGATTCTGCAACAATATATCCTGCTGCCTTGTCACGACTCTTGGTACGGTCAGCGTGTGAATCCAATGGTTATCCAGAGTAGGTTCTGCATACTCCGTATCCGGTCTCCCTGCCCAACCGATCAGGATTCGTCTTCTCTTATGGTCTACAAAGGTCTGTGGAGCATAAAAATCAAAGCCCATATCCCATTCCCGGAATCTGGTTTCATCAATAGGCTCTGATAATTCCATATCTACCGGAAAGTACCCGGATTCGTGGACGTTTTGAAAGCGGAATTCCTCTGCTTTTAATCCCTGTGGACAGACGGATAAGAACCGTTGGCCTTCCATCTGGAACAGGTCTGGACATTCCCACATAAATCCAAATGGGTTCCGGGAGGTTAGATCATGCAGATAGCTCCAGTGAATACCGTCTTCTGACTGGTAGAGCAGAATCGCGCCGGTATCATCCTGCTTTCTTCCGCCTAAAACCATTTTGTACAAATTATCCTCCATCCATACCTTTGGATCCCGAATATGGCAGGTATAGCTAGATGGATAGTCTTTATTGCTCAAAACACATTCCTTTTCAGAAAAGTGAATACCGTCCTTTGTTGTGACCCGCAGGGTATTGGACTCCCGTCCGGAGTGAGTATAATCATGGTTCCCTTCCTGCTGTACATTTCCGGTATAATATAAGGCAAAGGAGTCCGGTCCGGTCAAAGCACAGCCGGAATAAGTACCGTTTTTATCATAAGCGGTATCCGGATAAAGGGCAGTACCTGCAAAGGTCCAGTGTGCAAGATTCCGGCTGGTATAGTGTCCCCATTCCTTGACATCATGATCCGGAAATTCCGGAGCATACTGAAAGAATACATGATAGGTTCCCTGATACTGACAAAGACCATTTGGATCGTTCATCCAGCCTGTGGGAGGAACCAGATGGAATTGACAGCGCCAAATGTCGTTTTTGAGCATAATTCTGCCTCCTGATATTTGTATAATTGATTGTAATGCAAGGGATTGCTTGGTTTTAGTAATCAAATATATCATTTTCATGTTAGCACGATTGCAAATAATGTTCAAGCTTTCGTGAAGGATACATGATAACAACTACACGGAACCGGGTCAGGCTTAAGCAGCTATGATTTTTTCATTCACAATCGGGAGGAAGTGTAGTACAATGATACAAGTATTTTTAGATAAAGAAGGAGAAGCAAATGGAGAGAAGAACAGAAACCAAAATAGAAACCAAGTGTATTCAGGAGGGATATCAGCCGAAACGGGGAGAGCCGCGGCAGATTCCGATTGTACAAAGCACTACATTTAAGTATGATACCAGTGATGAAATGGGAAAATTGTTCGATCTGGAAGCAGAGGGATATTTTTATACCCGCTTGCAGAATCCCACCAATGATGCGGTTGCGGCTAAGATTTGTGCCTTAGAAGGCGGTGTAGCAGCTATGCTGACCTCATCCGGACAGGCAGCCAATTTCTATGCATTGTTCAATATCTGCGAGGCGGGGGATCATTTTATAGCATCTTCCTCTATTTATGGGGGAACCTTTAATTTATTCGGTGTGACCATGAAGCGGATGAGTATTGAATGTACATTTGTAGACCAGAATTTGTCAGAAGAAGAATTAGAGCAGTATTTTAAGCCGAACACCAAGGCAGTATTTGGAGAAACCATTACGAATCCTACTGTTTCGGTGCTGGATATCGAGAAGTTCGCCAGACTGGCACATAAGCATGGGGTACCGCTGATTGTTGACAACACCTTTGCAACACCGGTGAATTGTCAGCCCTTCCAGTGGGGAGCTGATATTGTGACCCATTCTACCACCAAGTACATGGATGGACATGCGGCAGTGGTAGGCGGCTGTATCGTAGACAGCGGAAATTTTGACTGGCTGGCTCAGAAAGAGAAGTTTCCGGGCCTAACAACGCCGGATGAATCGTATCATGGAATCATTTATGCAGAGCGGTTTGGAAAAGCCGCATATATTACAAAGGCTACGGCACAGCTTATGCGGGATCTTGGTTCCATTCCTTCTCCGCAGAATTCCTTCTATCTGAATCTGGGACTGGAGACACTGCCCCTCCGCATGAAGCAGCATTGTAGTAATGCACTGGCGGTAGCAAAGTATCTGAAGGAAAATGATAAAGTTGCCTGGGTCTGCTATCCGGATCTGGAGCAGGATGAATATCACGAACTGGCAGAGAAGTATTTGCCAAATGGCTCCTGCGGTGTTCTGGCATTTGGGTTGAAGGGTGGAAGAGAGACTTCCATATCTTTTATGGATAAGCTGAAGCTGGCTTCGATTGTGACCCATGTGGCAGATAGTAAGACCTGCCTGCTGCATCCTGCCAGCCATACCCATCGGCAGATGACAGATGAGCAGCTTCGGGAAGCTGGCGTAGCACCGGATTTAATCCGTTTATCTGTGGGCATTGAAAACGTAGAAGATATTATTGCTGATTTGGAACAGGCATTCGATCAGATATAAAAAAGACAGAGCCGTCACACAAGATATTGTAAAATATCAAAGCGACGGCTCGTATTCTCATTGTGAGGTGGAATGATTGAAACTTATTCCGTTGATTTATGACACAAAACAGCATGGAGGGGTTCTTTCAGTTTGCTGATAAAAAACTTTACCACCACACCTGTCAACAGTGCAGAAATAATAGTCCCCTCTCTGGTTCCCACAATCGTAAAATCAAAAAACATAAGAGACAAAATAAGGGAAGTAACAACACAAAGAACATCAAATACAATCTTTACATTTCCAAATTCTTTATTGATGGAATCTGAAATTGCTTTTACAAAAGCTTCTCCGGAATTCATAATTACATTTGCAATAACGGCAAGGGAAACACCAAAACCAAGAATAATGATTCCGGTTACTACCATGACAATTCGTATAAAATATGAATTCACAGGAATGAATGATACAATCCACATTCCAAGATCCGTAAACCAGCCAAATAGAAAAGACAGGGGGATTTGCAATAGCTGGATTAATTGAAATTTTTTACGAAGTATGAAAATCTGGCCAACGATTAAAACGCAATTCCAGATAATCAGCCATGTTCCTAAAGAGAGGGAAGAAAATTTGTAGCTCATAACATTTGCCACAGAGGAAATAGGTGATACACCCAATTCACCATGCTTCGTAAATGCAACACCTAAAGCCGCAAAAAACAGGCTTATTACAAATAATACATATCGTTTTGCAATTTCAGCTTTACTCATTAGTAACACCTTCTTTTTTAGTAAATAACGGATAAAATGCAATCAAAAGGTTGAAACATCTTCCATGACTCGCTCGCTGTCATAATAATAAATGATATTTACCACCCGGTTAGAGGTATCATTGATTACCAGAACTAAAACACTGCCGTCCTTTCCCAGAAAATATTCCGCAGTGCTTCCGCTTCTGGTCATATCTTCGAGCATGACAAAATATTCTGTGTATTCATATACAGGGATCCCGTCTTCTAAGAAAACGCCATTTGGGGTCTCCTGTCCATTTAAAATATGGCTTTCACTGTCACCGATTTTGATACCAAACAGAGAATACTTAGAATCAGAAAAACTGATGCCGAATTGTTTGCCATTGTAGTAGATAACGCTAAAATTTTTCTTGGCATTGGTATAAGTATCAAAACCATCAGGATTGTTATTGGGAATGCTCAGTCTTGAAACAAAATCCGGATTGTGTTCCAGAGTAATACCCAGTTGTGTCTCAATGGATGCCTGTGGCAGCCGGACAATATTATTTAATGCTGTTTTCTGATTAAAGGGAATCAGCTTAAGAACAATTGCAATCACTGCACATACCAGTAAAATAATAACAAAAGTCGGAATATGTACCTGTTTTTTGGGTGCTTCTGTTATAACCGGCATTTCCGGCTGGACCGGGGCATGATAATATCC
>JAIECC010000388.1 GCA_029068665.1 Lachnospiraceae bacterium | reverse complement strand
ATTTATAATATAATAATATTTAAGTTAATATCTCCTTCAACAAGAAAGGGATTGGTTTTCACCAGCCCCTGTCTCCATTCACATTATTTTAATCTCTGAATGTCCAGCACCTTATACTGATACGTGCCATCCGGTGCCTCTACATCAACCACATCCCCAACCTTTGCGCCGATTAATGCCTTTCCAATCGGTGCTTCGTTGGAAATCTTATTCTTCAGAATATCGGACTCTTTCGAACCTACCAGCTTATATTCTACTTCTTCATCAAATTCCATATCCAATACTTTTACCAAACATCCTACGTTGACAGTCTGCAGGTCGATTTCATCTTCATCTACTACATCAACGTTTTTCAGCATTTTCTCTAATTCCTTGATACGGGCTTCAATATCTCTCTGCTCATCCATGGCTGCATCGTATTCAGCATTCTCGGATAAGTCCCCCTGTTCCCTTGCTTCTTTAATCTTCTGTGCGATTTCCTTTCTGGTAAAAACCTTCAGATTGTGAAGCTCGTCTTCCATCTCCTTCAAGCCTGCATATGTGATTATCATCTTCTCAGCCATTACACTTTAATCCTTTCTATAATACGTGCTATGTAAGTCCGTATAACACGCCAATTGTATTGAAACATTATATATCAGCCACCCTTCCCTGTCAACTGTTTGTACCTCAATTCCGGCAGGCTGCAGTCCCCTGGTCCGGCATTCCAATCCGTAAATGATTCCTGATTTATAGTTCCTTCCCCTTCCCTGAATGCATACAATAATAAGAAAACAAAATCAGGTGTATTCAATGGATGAATTTAACTTTAACCAGTCCTCCAGAAATTCTATCCGTGTATCAAATGCAATCATACAGGATATTGCTTTCGATGGTAATATAAGCTATATAACAATCACCTATAATGACTGTCCCGGATGCTGGAATCAGAATCAGGAACAGATTGTCCGTCTGGTGGTAACTGATAATACGGTTATCCGCAATGAAGCAGGCCGCAATATACCAGTTGGCAGCTTACAAAGCGGTATGATAATCAATGCCGTCTTTTCATCAGCCATGACCAGGAGCATTCCTCCCCAGGCACAGGCATTTCAAATCCAGGTAAGAAACCGTCCGAATATGAACCCTCAGACCACCGGCAGGATCCTGGAAGTCAACACCAGAAATCAGACACTGTTAACCATGAGCAATAACAATCCTTCTTCCATGATACGATTCAACATTGCTCCCAATACGGTCATTCTGGACCCTCTGGGCCGCCCTATTCCATTTGCCAGACTGATGCCGGGGCTGCGGGTGCGTATTCAGCATGCTTCTTTTATGACTGCAAGTATTCCTCCTCAGACTACTGCATTCCGGATACAGATTATCCGATAGAAAGGCCAAAAAAATCCCAAGAAACGTTGTTATATCAATGTTTCTTGGGATTTGTTCAGTGCAGTTGACGGGCATTTTCTAAAC
>JAIECC010000387.1 GCA_029068665.1 Lachnospiraceae bacterium | reverse complement strand
ATATTATTCATGAGAATAAAATGAAGATTGGAGGTTCACTATGATCGATCAAAAGAAAATTGGCATTCGTATTCAGGAATGCAGGAAACAGCAGCGTATGACGGTAGAGCATCTGGCGGAACTGGCAAATATTTCGCCGGAATTTTTGCGTGCCATAGAATCCGGTCAAAAAGGAATGTCCTTAACAACTCTTGCCAATCTGGCAGTCAGCCTTCAGACCTCCACGGATTATCTTCTATTCGGCTCTGCTTCCGAAGAAAAATATACTGTTATGGTTCAGATTTTGCAATCCTTCCCGGAAGAACGCATACACGATCTGGCCCGTTTGTTAAAAAATATTCTGGAGCTGAGTCATACTATAGACTCTTAATTGACATGGACATCCAGTTGATTATATGGAATTCTAATTCCAGCTTCATCCAATGCATATTTCATATGCTCTAAGGTGCTCCACTTGGCCTGCCAGTAGTTTTCTGTTTTTACCCACACATGAACCAACACCGTCATAGAACTGTCAGCAAACCCATCCAGTACAATATCCATAGGCTCTTCCTGCAAAATCAAAGCTTCCTGCTGAAGAACCTGTTCGATGACTGTTCTGGCATTCTGCAGATTCACCTCATATTCTAAGGGAATGGTTAAATCCAGTCTCCGCTTCTCCTGTCTGGTCAGATTGGTCAGGCTGGTATTGGATAACGTGCCATTGGGGATTACCACAACCTTCCCGTCAAAGGTTCTTAATCTGGTATAAAAAATATCAATGGAAATTACCGTACCTTCATTATTATGTGTATCCTCCCGAATATAATCCCCGATTATAAAGGGCTTCAGCATCAGAATCAGAACCCCTCCGGCAAAATTGGAAAGACTGCCCTGCAAAGCAAGACCAATGGTAACACCAGCCGTACCCAGCAGGGTGACAAAGGAAGTCACCTGAATCCCCATAATCGATACCACAGTAATAAAAACCAGAACATATAATACAATGTGGATCATGGAACCCAAAAAAGAACTGACCGTGGGATCCAGCTTTGATTTCTCAAAGGAACGGCGAATCAGCTTCATAATCCATTTCGAAATCCTTAGGCCCACCCACAAGCAGACCAATGCCAGCAATACACTTCCGGTCTTTCCCACAAGCCAGTCCCAGACTCTGCTTAATTGCTTTTCATAGAAACTGATATCCGAAACCTCTGCTGCTCCCATCATTTGATACATGCTGATTTGTAACATAAACCTTCTAACCCTCCAAATATTGGGGGCGGTTTCTATCCGAAACCGCCTGTCATGTCATTCTATAGAACTATTTTACTTATGCAGCTTAAATACAGAGATGGAAAGCGGTGGAATATAAATCGAAATGGAATCCTCTTTTTCATCACATGCCACCTTCTTCGTCTGCTTTAATGTCTTGTTCTTCTTTCCTTCTCCACCAAACCGCTCTTCCTCACTGGTAAAGATTTCCTTGTATTTACCGGCATAAGGAACACCAATCGGATACTCCTTATGCTCTACCGGTGTAAAGTTGCATACTACCACCAGTGTATCTTCTTTTCTCTCTGTCTTACGGGCAAATACCAACAGACTTTCATTGGATGCAGTACTGTTGATCCATTCAAAGCCTGTCGGATTATCATCCAGTTCATACAAAGCCGGCTCCTGTCGATAGAACCGGTTCAATTCCCTGCAATAATCCCGGATACAGACATGGGCATCGAATTCAAAAATTCCCCAATCCAGCTCATCAGATTCATTGAATTCCTTAAACTGCGCAAACTCCTGTCCCATAAACAGCAGCTTCTTCCCCGGATGAGTCATCATAAAACCATAGGCCAGACGCAGATTGGAGAACTTGTCTTCATAACCACCGGGCATTTTAGCAATCATGGAACCCTTTTCATGTACCACTTCATCATGGGACAATACCAGCACAAACTGCTCACTATAGGCATAAACCATGCTAAAGGTCAATTCATTGTGATGATACTTCCGATATAAAGGGTCCAGCTTCATATAATTCAGAAAATCATTCATCCATCCCATGTTCCACTTATAATCAAAGCCCAATCCTCCCTCCTGTACCGGATGAGAAATCATCGGCCAGGCAGTAGACTCTTCCGCAATCATCATACAGCTTGGAAACCGTTCCTTCATTACGGAATTCAACTTCTTCAGCATGTCAATGGCATCCAGATTCTCATTTCCTCCGTATTGATTCGGAAGCCAGTTGCCAAACTCCCTTCCATAATCCAAATACAGCATGGAAGCCACTGCATCCATACGGATTCCATCTACATGATACTTATCTGCCCAGAATAACGCATTGGCAATCAGAAAATTCTTTACCTCCGGCTTACTGTAATCAAAGATATAGGTACCCCAGTGTGGATGCTCACCCCGGCGGGAATCCTCATGCTCGTATACACAGGAGCCGTCAAAGCGTCCCAAGCCGTTTTCATCCTTTGGAAAATGAGCAGGAACCCAGTCGATAATAACACCAATTCCCTGACTGTGCATATAATCCACAAAGTACATGAAATCCTCCGGCTTTCCATATCGGGAAGTCGGTGCATAGTATCCGGTTACCTGATAGCCCCAGGACGGATCATAAGGATGCTCCATCACCGGCATCAGTTCAATATGAGTATACCCCATTTCCTGTATATAAGCTGCCAATTGCACTGCCAGCTCCCGATAATTAAAATACTCTCTTCCATCCTCCGGACGCTTCCATGCACCTAAATACACTTCATAAATGGACATGGGCTGACCTGTATTCTTCTTATCGTCACGCTGCTTCATCCATTTCTCGTCCGTCCAGGAAAAGCTTCTCAAATCCGTAATAATGGAAGCATTACACGGCCGCAGCTCGGAAGCACAGCCGTAAGGATCTGTCTTCATTTTTAAGTCTCCACTTCTGGAGCGGACCTCGTACTTATAAATCTCACCCTGGGCAACACCAGGTATGAACAATTCAAAAATTCCGGAATACGGCAGTCTCCGCATAGGATGAAGCCTGCCATCCCACTGATTAAAGTCTGCTACTACACTGACCCGCTCTGCATTCGGTGCCCAGACAGCAAACAGCACACCGGCAATTCCATCCACTACCATAGGGTGGGCGCCCAGCTTTTCATAGATGTCATAGTGCATTCCTTCATTAAACAAACTGATATCAATAGGGTCTATCACCGATTCGAACATATATGGATCTACAATATCCACAGACTCATCGTCTTCATTGGTCAAACGAAGACGATAATCAAATCGTTTACACTTTGTAATCTTAACAGAATAAAAACCTGCTACCCGATTGGATTCCATAGGGTAGATTTCACCGTTTTTCACATTCACTACTGCAACCGCCTTGGCTTTCGGCTGAAATGCATTGATATACAAATCATCAATGCACTCATGCATACCAAGAATATGATGGGGATTATCATGTCTTGCCTTTACAAGGGCATCCACTTCCATCCAATTGATTGCAAATACGTCTTTTCTTCTTCTCATTTCCTGCCCCCCTATAGCTGATGAATAAAAATGCCACTTCTTAGCTTCGGTTCAAACCACGTAGACTTTGGAGGCATCAGGCGGCCGGCATCCGATACGCCAAACAACTCCAGAATTGAGGTTGGATACATGGAAAAAGCCAGACACATATCATCGTTTGCCCTCCGCTCCAATTCCTGCAGCCCCCGAATGCCTCCAACAAAGTCAATTCGTTTATCAGTACGAGGGTCCGAAATATGTAACAATTTCTCAAATACTTCCTTTTGCAGAATGGAAACATCCAGACCTTCCACCGGATCATCCTTACATATATCTGCATGAGCCTGCAGAGTGTACCATTTCTGATTCAGATACATACCGAAGGTTCCCTTTGTGACCGGGCTGACCGGACACGTCTGCTCTTCTATATCAAAATCCGCCCTAAGGCAGGAAAGGAATTCTGCTTCCGTCATACCATTCAGATCATGAAGCACCCGGTTGTAGGGCATGATCATAAGCTGGTCATGCGGGAACAGCACAGAAAGGAAATAGTTGAACTCTTCCGTTCCGTCATATTCCGGATGTCCGGCTCTCCGTTTCAGTCCCACCTTTACCGCTGATGCAGCACGATGATGACCATCTGCAATGTATATGCTGTCAATCTGCCGAAAGCTTTCCTGAATACTCTGGATATCTTCGTCAGCATCAATCACCCATACAGCATGTCCAATCCCATCCGGTGATACAAACTGATACACCGGTGGTTTCTGCTTTTGCTGCTCTACCACTGCATCAATCTGCTTCTGTGCCCGATAAGCCAGAAAAATCGGTCCGGTCTGGGCATTACAGGTATCTACATGACAAATCCGGTCTAATTCCTTATCTTCTCTTGTGTTTTCATGCTTTTTAATTATATTATTCTGATAATCATCAATAGAGGCACAAGCCACAATTCCCGTCTGGGTACGTCCCTCCATCGTTAGTTCATATATATAATATACCGCTTTTTCTTCCTGAAGATAGATACCTTCCTGAATCATGGTATTCAGGATTTCCTTTGCTTTTTCATAGACAGCCGGTGAATACATATCTACCTCATCTTCAAACTGGGTTTCTGCCCGGTCAACCTTTAAGAACGATAAGGGTTCCCGTTTCACTTCAGCCTTTGCTTCCTTCCGGTTGTATACATCATAAGGAAGGGCGGCAACCCGTTCTACCAGATCCGCTCTCGGACGGAATCCTCGAAATGCTTTTATATCTGCCATTTATTTCTGTCTCCTTTGTATATTTCATCCATTCAGTATGTGTACAGATAGTTCTATTT
>JAIECC010000386.1 GCA_029068665.1 Lachnospiraceae bacterium | reverse complement strand
GAGGTAATACATATGGATATTAGTAACTATAAGAAATATATTTCGGAAGAAACTATGATGGGACCAAATAGCATAAGAATTTTGGAAGAGTTATTTAACAAATATCCTTTGCAATTTACTCCGGATGATTTAATTCTTGATTTGGGATGTGGAACAGGACTAACGAGTCTTGTAATTGCCAAAGAGACAGGAGCAAGGGTTTATGCAAACGACCTTTGGGTAAGTGCAGAGGAGAATGGAAAACGATTTGCCCAATGGGGCGTTGGTGAACAGGTAACACCAATTTGTGAAGATGCGAATAATTTTCATTTTGAAGAAAAGCAATTCAATGCTCTGGTTAGTATCGACTCTTATCATTATTTCGCAGGTCATAAGGGATTTTTTCAGGAGAAGATTCTGCCCTTTATGAAGGATAATGGAGTGGTGTTAATCGGCATTCCTGGTCTGAAAGATGAATACACAGGCCGTGCAGAAGAACTTCTTTCCGATTGGCTTGGGGATGATGCCTATATGTTCAAAAGCCCAAAGCTCTGGAAAGAGCTTATCGGTAGCAGCAATAGAATTGAATTGGTAGAAACGTGGGAAATGGATTGCTTTAATAAAGCATGGAACGAATGGCTTGCAGTTAATAATGAGTTTGCTTGCGGCGATAGACAATATTTTGAAACGATTATCAGACCGTATACTTGCTTTGTTGGTATTTACATAAAGCTAAAGTAAATCAGAATTGAATGGTGAAAATATTATGTTGAAACAGGGTTATTATAAGTTTTATGAGTGGGATGATGCTGCATTTGTATTACCACCAGATTATCAGCTTTCTGATAATAGCGATTTGGCTGATGCTTTAAAAGTGTTTTATTTAACGGGTGGATATGATTTTTTTAATGTTAATAATCCTAAGTATTACGCAAGTCATTGGTTAGACTTTATGGGAAATTTATATAAAAAAATTGTAGAAGGGAAATATATTTCTGCTGAAAAACATTTTGTCATACCATTAC
>JAIECC010000385.1 GCA_029068665.1 Lachnospiraceae bacterium | reverse complement strand
AAAGGAGTATACCATGAACGAAATTCAATTAAAGTATGGATGTAATCCAAATCAGAAACCATCCCGCATTTATATGGAGGATGGAAGTGAACTTCCGGTTACTGTAGTAAACGGAAAACCAGGTTATATTAACTTTCTGGATGCCTTTAACGGCTGGCAGCTGGTAAAGGAATTAAAGGAAGCTACCGGACTTCCGGCTGCTACTTCCTTTAAACATGTATCCCCTGCAGGTGCTGCGGTGGGCCTTCCTCTGAACGACACATTAGCGAAAATCTACTGGGTGGATGACTTAGGGGAATTATCCCCATTGGCATGTGCCTATGCAAGAGCCAGAGGTGCAGATCGGATGTCTTCCTTTGGAGATTTTATTGCACTCTCCGATGTCTGTGACAAGGATACCGCCCGCTTAATTAAGCGTGAGGTATCAGACGGAGTAATCGCACCCGGCTATACGGATGAAGCATTACAGTTGTTGATGGAAAAGAAAAAGGGAAATTATAATATTATTCAAATTGACCCTAACTACGTGCCGGCAGAACTGGAGCGGAAACAGGTGTATGGTATCACTTTTGAGCAGGGGAGAAATGAACTGAATATCGATTCGGAGTTATTATCTAATATTGTCACCGAACAGAAAGAGATTCCGGAAGCTGCTTTGATTGATATTAAAATTGCACTCATTACATTAAAATATACCCAGTCCAACTCTGTATGCTATGTAAAGGGCGGTCAGGCAATCGGAATCGGTGCCGGACAGCAATCCAGAATCCATTGTACCAGACTGGCAGGTCAAAAGGCTGACAACTGGTATCTTCGTCAGGCACCACAGGTTATGAATCTACAGTTTGTAGATGGTCTTGGCCGGGCAGACCGGGATAATGCCATCGATGTCTATATCGGTGATGAATATGAAGATGTCCTGCGTGAAGGGGAATGGCAGAAGCGTTTCAAAGTAAAGCCGGCTGTATTCACCCGAGAGGAAAAGCGTGCATGGCTGGATGGCAATCAGGATGTTACTCTTGGTTCTGATGCCTTTTTCCCATTCTCCGATAACATTGAACGGGCTTATAAAAGCGGTGTAAAGTACATTGCACAACCGGGCGGCTCTGTCCGGGATGATGCTGTCATCGAATGCTGTAATCAATACGGCATGGTTATGGCGTTTACCGGTATCCGTTTATTCCATCATTAATTCTACAAAAGCCTGCCTCCGGTTTCCTCCGAAGGCAGGCCTTTGAAAAAAAGTATACTGTTATATACACTTCATAACCTCTAAAACTTATGGGGCTTATAACTCTTCCGACTTCCCAGATGGAGCAGCATAAAAATGATTCCCACAAGGAATACAAAACCAAGGCCCAACAGCCAGGTATAAAATGCCCAATACTCCGGCAGAATTCCTACCAGAAGAGGATCATATCCTAGAAACTCTTCATACCGGCTTTGTAATATAAACAAGCGGTATGGCCGTACCAGCAGGCTGATAAGAGCAAGTAGCAAACTAAAGCCCATGGTTATGATTCCTCCCAGGCTCAATACATCATACCATTTTTGGTTCCGCAGAATAATCAATCCTGCCACAGACAGCAAAATCCCCATTCCGCATATCCATTTGGCACATTGATAAATCCGCTGCAGACGAAGTATTTTATTACTTAAATCCGCACTGGAAGCAACCGTTGTCATTCCGGTAATCTCCTGATTTCCCAGAATCTGCTGAATCATGCCATCATAATTCAATTCTGCTTCAAAGGCTGACATGCCGGTCCGGGCTTCCATCTCCTGCTGTTCATATAGATAATTATAAATTTCCCTTCTGGGTACCAACAGTAATAATGCTGCAGATATAACAGAAATCATGATTACAACTGCAACAAAGATTTTCAGATAAAGAATCTTTTTCATTTGTAATCTACTTACCCTTCTCCCTACAAACCATAACAAATCTTTTTTCTATTTCATCATCATATAAATGTCCCAGCTTTTCAACATTCTCAGCCGGTATAAATCCACCTGCCATGGATGCATGTCCGCCTCCGGAACCGATTCCCTCCAAAGCTTCTGCCACAATCTGTCCCGCATCTAAATTGGTTAATTCACTTCGAACCGAGAACTTCAGTCCGTTCTCCCGATAAGCATAGACAATTGCAAATTCTACAACATCCAAATCCAATATAAAATCCGATACCATAGCAATCAGCCCATCCGGACAGTCAAAGGGAATCTCAGCAAAACCGATATTATCATAAAGTCTGATATTCTGAATGGCTGCTCCATATGCCCGCAAATCCTTTAACTCCATAGAACAATTGCTCATGGCAGAAAGCTTATCTGCATCCACATAATCATACAAATATGCATATATTTCAATATCCAGCGGCGTAACACCTCTGGTCAGATTATTAGTATCAATCTGTATGCCAAACAATAATGCAGTAGCCGTATTGCTGTCCATAGGCGTCTGACTTTCCTTAAAATACTCTGAAATCAAGGTAGCACAGGCACCTACCAATCGTATATCCTTATACTTGTAATCACATTCCACGTAAGTCGGATGGTGATCAATACAAGCCACCTCATCTCCAATAAAGTCTGTAATATTGGCATTAAACTTCTGTGCGTCCACCGTAACAATATAATCCTCCGGCTGCATATCCAGAATATCTTCTATATTAAATATCTCAAAATCAAATACCTCCAGCATCCGCTTGGTATTCAGCTTTTCAATGGTTCCATCATAACACATGGTAGATTCAATACCATGATACCGGAGAAATACCTGTAATCCCAATCCGCTTGCCATAGCATCCGGGTCCGGATAGTTATGGGTCTGTATATATACCTTA
>JAIECC010000384.1 GCA_029068665.1 Lachnospiraceae bacterium | reverse complement strand
ATATTAGATGTAAAGAATCTGTGTAAAACCTATATTGTAAATAAGCGTCAGAACAACGTTCTGAAGAATGTGAACTTCCAGATTGGAGAAGGGGAGATGGCAGCGGTAATGGGACCCTCCGGTTCCGGCAAATCTACCCTGCTCTATACAGTATCCGGTATGGACAGTGTTACAGCAGGAGAGGTAGAGTTTAACGGCAGGAATCTTGCCAAACTGAACCGAAGGGAGCTTGCCGGGCTTCGGCTCAATGAGATGGGATTTATCTTTCAGCAGATGTATATGCTAAAGAATCTTACTGTACTGGATAATATTATTCTTCCGGCCTGTCAATCAAAGAAGCAAAAGAGAAGCCGGAAAGAGACCGTACAGTATGGACAGGAGCTGATGCGAAAGCTGGATATTATTGATATTGCTGATAACGACATTACTGAGGTGTCCGGTGGACAGCTTCAGCGGGCCTGTATCTGCCGCAGTATGATAAACCAGCCCCGGATTATATTTGCAGATGAACCTACCGGTGCATTAAACCGCAGCAGTTCTGATGAGGTGATGGAAGAACTGCTCAAAATAAATAAGGATGGTACTGCCATTATGCTGGTGACACATGATGTAAAGGTAGCGGCAAGATGTACCAGAGTGCTGTATATTGTTGACGGCAATATAAAAGGTGAGTACAATTTAGAAAAGTACACCTCCACTTCCAGTCTGCGGGAGCGGGAAGTGGCATTGAATCACTGGTTGGTAGAAATGGGATGGTAATGACGGATATATTAATTGTAGAAGATAATAAAGAACTGGCGGACCTGCTATGCAGGTTCCTGCGGGCGGAAAACTACATCGTAACGGTTGCAGAAAGCGGAGAGAAGGCACTGAAGCTGTATGAGAGGTATGGCGCCCGGCTGGTGATACTGGATATCATGCTGCCTGGAATCGATGGGTTCGGAGTCTGTAAGAAGATTCGGGAACAGAGCAATACACCGATTTTGATTGTCAGTGCCAGGGTGGAAAAAGAGGACAAGCTGAATGGTCTGATTCTGGGAGCTGACGACTATATGGAAAAGCCCTATGATATTGATATTATGCTGGCAAAAATCCATGGCATCTTTAAAAGGCGCTATGCACAGGATGAAATCATAGATGGAGATTTGAGTCTGAATAAGGTCAGTCGTACACTATACCGGAATGGGATTCCCATTGAAATGACTGCAAAGGAGTTCGAACTGCTGCTTCTTCTGATGGAGAATCAGGGAAAGGTTTTGAATAAGGAATATCTGTTCCATCAGGTATGGGGCAGTGACAGTTGTTCTGAACCACAGACTCTTACTGTACACATCAAGTGGCTGCGCCAGAAAATCGAGGAGGACCCTAAGCATCCCCGAAAGCTTTTGACTGTATGGGGAGTGGGATATAAGTATATATGAAAAGCTATGATAAAATGATGGTTGGTGTGATTGTAGTGATGCTCCTGATTGGAATCGGTGTGAATTGCAGTCTGGCTGCCTTTGATGATGCCTATGGCGGAAGGCCCTGGCTGGTAGAAGTAAACCGCATTGCCCTTGTAATAGAAACAGATGGTCCGGATGCAGTTGATTTATCGGGATGTGATTATGTAACGAAGATTGAGTCCTATGGCAGTGATGATTTTTACAATAGCTCCAGTGATTATTGCATACGGGAGATAAAGGGAGAATTGTACCGGTTTGATTATTCGGCTCGGATATTGCCCGACCTTAAGCAGATGACACTTGTGGTGAATCTGGCACTTGGAGTTATGGCCCTGTTCATTGTGATCGTTATGCTGGTAATTCGCCATCGGGTACTAAGCCCCTTTACAGAGCTGACCAACGTCCCGTATGAATTGGCAAAGGGGAATCTGACAGTGCCTCTGAAGGAACATAAGAGTCGGTTTTTTGGACGGTTTGTATGGGGGGTCAATCTCCTGCGGGAAACCATGGAGGAGCAAAAGCAGAGAGAGCTTCAGCTCCAGCGGGATAAGAAAACCTTGCTGCTGTCCTTGTCCCATGACATTAAAACGCCTTTGTCTGCAATTAAATTATATGCAAAAGCATTGGAAAAAGGATTGTATACCCAGGAAGAAATACAATCTGCAATCGCAGAAGCCATCGATGAAAAGGCAGATGAAATCGAAGACTTTGTATCGGAAATCGTTCAGGCATCCAGAGAAGACTTTCTGAGTCTGGAGGTAGATATGGGGGAATATTATCTGTCGGAAGTCATCAGCAGAATCTGCAATTATTACAGAGAAAAGCTGGCCTTGCTCCAGACAGAGTTTACAGTGGGGGCATACGTGGATTGCCTGCTGAAAGCAGATATTGACCGAAGCGAGGAGGTTCTTCAGAACATAATGGAAAATGCCATCAAGTATGGAGATGGAAGGCAGATTGAAATCGGTATTTCAGAGGAAGCAGACTGTATATTGCTTGCAGTGAAGAATAGCGGCTGCTCCCTTTCCGAATCGGAGCTTCCCCATGTATTTGAGAGCTTTTGGCGGGGCTCCAATGTGAAAAACCAGTCCGGCAGTGGTCTGGGACTTTATATCTGCCGTCAGCTTATGCACAAGATGGGTGGTGAAGTCTTTGCAGAGCTGGGGGAGAATTTTATGACAGTAACTGCGGTATTTGTAAAAGTATGATCAGCGTTCCCTTCCCATAAAGAATAAAGCAACCGTTCCGGGACCGGAATGGGCACCAATGGTAGAGCCAACATAATTAATCAAAAATTCGTGAATGCCAAATCGTTCTTCAATCTGCTGCTTTACAAATAAAGCATCCTCTAAACAGTCTCCATGGCTGATAAATACAATGGGATTTTCGTAGCCTTCAATGACCTTTTCCATATTATCTACCAAGGTAATCAGGGAACGTTTTCTACCCCGGATTTTGGAGATGTTGATTAATCTTCCTTCATTATCCACATGGAGGACCGGCTTGATGTTGGCAATGGTTCCAATAATGGCAGTTGCCTTGCTGACCCGTCCCCCACGATGCAAATGGAACAGGTCATCCACCGTGAACTGGTGGCAGATATTCAGCTTAATGCTTTCGATATATTCTGCTAATTCCTCTATAGAGGCCCCTTCCTCCTTTTTCTTGCAGGCATAATAAATTAACAATCCCTGACCTAAAGAAGCAGAAAGAGAATCAATCACAATGATTTTGGTATCCGGATGCTGCTCCATCATGGCCTTTGCCGTTACTGCAGTGTTGTTGTAGCTGGAGCTTAAAGCAGAAGAGAAGCTGATGTGCAGGATGTCATAACCCTCTGCAATATTTTGAGAAAAGCTCTGCTCAATATATTCCGGGTTGCTTGCCATGGTAGTCGGCATCTCGCCGTTTCGCATCTTGGCATAGAAATCTGCTTCGGAAAGAGTTCCTTCCAAAGCATTATAGGTTTGGTCACCAATCTGATAATACAGTGGATGTACCGACAAATGATGAGCTTCTATAAAATCGGCTGGTAAGTCAGCCATACAATCGGTTGAAATAATATAAGGTTTCATGTTTCTGTACCCCCGCAGTTTTTAATAGTGTTTGTGAATAATTTTATTTTATACTGAACCATATAAAAAGGCAATAAAAAGTTGTGAGTAACTCTACTTTATATGGTTTTTAAAACTGTATTGTTTTGCGGTCTTTTTATTTGCACCTTGAAACTGAAATTTGGTTGCAATATAATCAGAATGACAAATCGGAAGTGAATGAGGTATGCAATGGATAAAAAAATATCGGAAATGAGTTTAGAAGAACTGTGGCAGTTATTTCCTATCTTTTTAACAGAACATCAAGACTGTTGGAAAGCTTGGTACGCTGATGAAAAAGCTGGTTTGAAGAAAATCATTCCTCAGGCTGCCAGAATAGAGCATATAGGTAGTACAGCAGTAAGCTCCATATGGGCAAAACCGATTATTGATATTCTTGTGGAAGTTTCAAAGGAATGGGATTTGGCGGGTATCAAAGATTTGCTGATCAAAAATGGCTACACTTGTATGAGTCACAGTGCAGACAGATATTCTTTCAATAAAGGATATACGGAAAATGGATTTTCCGAAAAAGTATTTCATTTGCATTTAAGGTATATTGGAGACAATGATGAATTGTATTTCCGGGATTATCTCATTGAATTTTCGGATGTTGCTTACGAATACGAAAAAATGAAGCTAAGGTTGTGGAAAAAATTTGAGCATGACAGAGATGGCTATACCCATGCAAAAACGGAGTTTATCCAAAAATACACAAGGGAAGCGAAATTAAAATACGGAAACAGATACTAACAATATCAGAGGATGGGGTGAGACAGAATGATACATATTGCGATTTGTGATGATGAAAAAGATTTTGTCGTATATCTGGATGGGTTATTAACCCAATACGCTGCTGAAACAGGTGAAGAAATAAAAGTGACTGCTTATTATGATGGTATGGAGCTGATTGAACGGTATGATACCACCATTGATTTGATTTTCCTTGATATTCAGATGAAACTGGTCAATGGTCTGCGTACCGCTGAGCATATCCGGCAAATGGATGAACAGGTAGGTATCATCTTTTTAACCACGCTTACCCAATACGGTTTGGAAGGCTATAAATATCAGGCGACCAATTATATTATCAAACCAATGAAATATGTCCGGCTGAAGGCGGAGCTGGACCAGTGGTTAAAAAAGCGCAGAAGTGCTGACAGTCCTGCTGTGGTAGTTTCGAATGACACCGGAAAATATAAGGTATTTCTGAAATCCCTCCGGTATGTAGAAACCTTTAATCGTAATCTACTTCTGCACACAGAACAGGAGAATATTATCTGCCATAAGAGCATGAAGGAAATGGAACGGGAACTGCAGGATAAGGACTTTATCCGCTGTCATACCAGTTATATTGTGAATCTGGCCTATATAAAGGGCGTAAATAAACTGGAGCTTGAGTTGATTACCGGTGAGCTCCTTCCTATCAGCCAGCCGAAACGCAAGGTGTTCATGGAACGACTGGCAGAGTATTGGGGGGATTATTTATGATACGATTTTTTGATGTACTGTCCTTTTTGCTTGCCTGGGGATATGGATTCCTCTTTTTTTGGATTATTAAGATATTTCTGCCTTTGCGGAAAAACTGGTTTTTGAAAATAGCAGCCTTTCTTGTATGTGGGTATCTGGCAGATTGTATTATTTATTCCAATGATTTGGACTGTCTGTTATGGACACTGATTCTATTTTTGGCCTATGTGCTTATCTTCTGCCAGGGAAAGCTGATCGAGAGGATATCAGTTCTTTTGATGTTTTATCCTGCGTTAATTGCAATTAATTATTTAATGCAGGATATTGGTCAAAGGTTGTTTTTTTCTATTACCCATGCAACGTATGCGGATATTCTGCAATCCTCGGAAGTGTTGTTGATCAGTACGGGGATTCATACGGTTTCTTTGCTTTTACGGTTGTTATTCTGGATTGGGGCATGGCTGATATTACGGAAATTCTTCTCGAGGATAACCATGCATCTGAATCTGCAGATGTGGCTGATTGTGGATATGCTGATGCTGGCATCCTTTGTGGCGATTTTTACAATCATCTACTTTATGCCGGAGGATACAGCCATTGTATATCCGATTTGTGGAGCATCTATTTTTTCCGGCTTCGGATGCATGTATCTGGTTTCTTATATTTGTGATGCCACACAGAATGCTTATCGTGTTCAGGAGCTGGAATTGCAGCGGAATTATTACAAGGACCGGATTAATGACGAAGAACGGGTACGCAGCATATATCATGATTTTAAGAATCATCTGCTGGTATTACAGGCAGAGACCGGCAACAGTCAAAGAACGATGCAATCCATTAAACTGCTGCAAAATCAAATTGCAGGGTTTGAGAATTATCAGCATACGGGAAATGAATTTCTGGATATTATCCTTAGGGATAAAACGAAAGTGGCACAGGAGAAGAAAATTGATTTTAATGCTGTTATTTCCTTTGAAGATGGAAGTTTCATGGAGCCTTTAGATATCAGTACAATTTTCGGTAATGCTCTGGATAATGCCATAGAAGCCAGTGAACGGCTTCCGGAAGACCAGCGGCTGATTACCGTAAAAGCAGGTCGTGTCCGAAATATGCTGGTTATCAGTGTTATAAACAATATGTTGCCGGATGTGGTCATTCCTCAGGGTACCACGAAGGATGATAGGTTTTTTCATGGGTTTGGAATATCTAATATTCGAAAGGCGGCAGAGCAATATGATGGTCAATGCAGCATCAATGCGGAGCAAGGGGTTTTTACATTAAAGATTATTATCCCAATTCCATAATTAATAACCATAC
>JAIECC010000383.1 GCA_029068665.1 Lachnospiraceae bacterium | reverse complement strand
TATGAAAATAACAGATAAAAAGAAACGAATCAACACCATGCCAAAAGGTGTCTGGGAAAGCAGTTCTCCTGTAAAAGAGCACTCAAAAGAAAACGAGTCCTTAACTGCAACTACCGATTTACAGGGCAATGGTTATCCCACAAATAAGAACAACAACTAAGCTTCGCAACACTATGTAGAATCCATTTTTTCTTAAAACAATGGGTACTCATCCTCATTCAATAAACGGATGAATACCCATTGTTTTTTATTTTTGATTTTTAGCTGCCTGCTCCTCAATTTCATAAAACCACTGGGCATAACGATGATTTGGTTCATAGACTACGGTCTCTGCATAGCCTTCCTCTAGCAAAATAGCATTGAACATATACTGCTCTACATCCTTCTTTGAATCAAGCGAAACCTCATCTTCCAGCCAGACATACGCCAGCAGGCGGTCATAACGGTCATACAATGCTTCATCAAATTGCAGATACAAGATAGGATAATCTGCCAGATACTCTTTCGTAAATGCACTTGCAGCTTCCCCCTCTGCATTATTCCGTTCTGCATCCGGATGTACGGATTCCTGACAATTCACGGTCAATAACCGGACCCTTACTTCTTCATCCTTATATTTAACAATGATAGTATCTCCATCCACTACCCGAACCAGTTCTACCGCTTCCAACTGTGGATTGGCAGAATAAAGTCCTGTTGGTATCCGGTATCGGATCCATAAGAACAGACACAGCACAATGACAATAAGCATACCTGCTGCCACAGGCATTTTTTTGCTTTTCTTCGGAATCCTTCCGGTATCCGGATTCTTTGCTCCACCTTTTCTAAAGCTTTTTATTTTCCCCTGAAGCTCCCTCATCTGCCGTATTTCTGCTTCGAACTCCTGATTCTCATTTGTTGTTTTATGTTCCTTCATGTTTCAAGTCCTATAATTCGTCCGTATCATTCAACATCATACTGATAAAACGCTTTTGCTAATGCTACAAGCCCTTTATAATCCTCCCTGGCGGCCAATTCTCTTGCTGAATGCATGGCAAGCATTGGGATACCTACATCTGCGCCCAGCATCGGAAGATAAGAGGACAAAATCGGCCCCAAGGTCTGCCCTCCCGGCATACCGGAACGGTTCACCTGCTGCTGCCATGACACGCCGGCATACTGACATAATGCTTTTATAATAGCCGAAGCCTGACTATCCGACAGATACCGCTGGCTGGCACTGGTTTTAATCACCGGTCCCCGCCCCAGATAAACCGGATTGGTAGGATCGCTTTTATCCGGATAGTTGGGGTGATAGCCCTGAGCCCCATCCAGAGACAATAAAAATCCCTTTGCCACAATGTCATTCCACCGGAGATCTTTCATCCCCAATGCCATACCCAGCTTCTGTAATACCTGTTGTAACAGTATAGAATCTGCACCCTGCTTAGAACGGCTTCCGATTTCTTCATTATCAAACATTGCCGCTACGGCAACATTGTTATGCTTATGATTCCCTATGATTTTCATTGCTTCCATAAGGGCGGCAACGGATGCCAAATTATCAATTCTCGGTGCACTGATTAACTCTCCTTCTATACCCACAGCTTCCGGCTGTTCCGGGTTATACAGATATAAATCATAATCCAGGATTTCATCCTTTTTGATTTCCCACATCCGTTCTAAGTATGCTAATAAAAAATCACCTTTCGAATCTGCTGTATTTCCTTCTGTCCCAAGGCCATATAAACCGGCAATCGGAATGAACTCCTGCTGTACATTCATTTCCTTTTTATCCATTCCTTTTGCCAAATGAGGCGCTAAGGAAGGAATAATACAAACTGCCTGTTCTGACTTGATATAGCGTATCTGTGGATGAAATACATCTCCACCTTTTAAAACCACCTTTCCTGCAATTCCCAAAGGCCGGTCAAACCAGGTATTTTTCAAAAGACCGCCATATGGCTCTACATTCATACGTATATAGTAATTACTCGGTAATTCCGGATTGGACTTTATCTTTAGACATGGGGAATCCGTATGGGCTGCTGCCAGCCGCAAAGCAGTCTCTTCCTTTAATTCCCCAATACTTATAGCAATCAGCATCGACGGATATGGAATAAGCACATACTGCTTTCCCTGCTCAACCTGCCATTCCTCTCCATAGGCTAATTCCTGAAATCCACACTGCAGCAATTCATCCTTTACGTAAGCAGCAGCATGAAAAGCTGTTACTCCTTCCTGTATGACTCTTGTTAATGCTTCCATTTTTTCACCTTCTTTTCAATATCTGCAAGCTCCAGCATTAACCGCTTACAGTCAAAATCAGAAATTCCCTTCCTGCTATAGCAGGCAGTCTCCAGCAATTCTGCCAACTGTTCCACATTCCATTTCCAATCCTCACAGCGATTTGCAATATATCGTAACTGCTTCCGATAGGTAGGACATTGTGCATAATGAGAATCCTTCTTTCTCAGTCTTTCACTTATCATATGATAATATGCAAGGACATTCTCGTTCAAATCCTCTGTATGCCAGGATCGATAGTTTTTCCAGCTATGATATCCCTTCTTTCCTCCATACACCAGAAGCAACAATGCCAATACTATAATCAGTCCAATCCAGATTCCCTGAATATCATCCAGATTCAAATCCATGGTTCCCAATTCAAAACCATTATCATTCAATAAATCTTCATCCTCATTCCCTTCTCCAAATACATCCCAGAAGCTCTCCAGTTCCTCATCCGGTGCAATAGCGGCAGTTGTCACTTCCTCCGGCTTCCATCCGAATACAGGATCGAATACCTCCACCCATGCATGGGCTCTGGCATCGGTTACCTCTACATCAACCACACCGGTTACACCCAGCAGAGAATCTCCCTGATAAAAATTTTCATACGAATAGTCCTCATTCAAATCACTGTTCATGATATCTTCATAAGTAATAACATAGCCTTCAATATATCGTGCCGGAATTCCGTTATAACGATAAATCATGGTAGCTGCTGTAGAAAAATGCGCACAATATCCCTTCTTTGTATTCAAAAAGTGCGTAATAAAATCTTCTCCACGAGGCGTTTTCCCGGGACGGGTGGTATACAAAAACTCAGCTTCAAAGTAATCTTTTACCTTCTGTACAATCTCTTCTCTGCTGTCTCCTTCTGTAATCCCGGCTGCTTCACTTGCTGCTGCAACAGCATCCCGACATTCCTCCGGTACAGTCAGATACAATGCTTCCGCCTGTACAGCAACATCATCCATCCCATCTACCAGTTCCATAGTTGCTGCTGCAAGCCGTTGTTCATCCCATACCATCGGACGCTCTGCTTCCGCCTGTCTATCATTTGTCGGTTCAATCTGCTCCAGCACTGCTTCTTCATCTAAACATGGAAAATATTCATAAACTGCTATCTGATTTCTTCCGATATATCCCGAAACAATATCCCTTTCATCAACATCAAGAGTCTTGTTATTCCATCTGGCAGTTGCGTGGGTCCACTTTGTGAAACTCCCCGGTGTTGTATAATACGGAATATATGGATAAGCAACTGCGCCATCTACATTTCGAATCCGCATAACTCCTCTGCCCAAAGCCGCTTCATCGATTTCAAAATCTGCTCTAAACTCCGGGTATATATCATTACGCCATCCATATCCATCATATTTAATATTCCATAGATATTTAAGAAGATCCCCTTCATAGCCTGTCTTATTCGATCCGTAATTTTCATTTATATCTATAGCATTCGTCCACTTGGATTCTCGTGAGATATAATCAATACCGGTAAATGCTTTCAGATAAACCGGCTCATAGCTGTATGGTGTAAAGGTAACAATTAAATCGGTCTGATAATCCGGCCGCACGGAACCCACACCGCCTAACTGTCCGCCACTGATGCCACCGGTAGATGCATACCGGTCAAAATAGGAAAAGCCTCTGGTAGAAATGTCCTGAATGAAAGCTTCAGACTCTTCCTTATACGGATTTTGTTTATAACGAATATTAAAGGTATCCTTCCCGCCAAGCATGGCTGTCATACCATATAACAGGATTACAGCAATAACAAAAACCCCCATGCCCTGCAGCATGGTAGCCGCATCCTGCATGTACCAGATGCGAAGCTTCTTTCCCTTTTTATCCTTCCATTTGTAATCCCTGTGCTTCCGGTCCATGCCATAGGCGCCACTGCTTCGAATGGACCAGACTGCAATATATCCGGTTATCAAAAGAATCACATAAAAAGCATCCGGTTCCAAACGAAAATACATAGGAAGAATCCATAAAGATCCTGTCATTGCCAGCAGGAGCCATACATTCATGGTACGAGAAATAATCACGTTCCCTACAATCATCATTACCGTACCTACAAAAATTGTAATCACGGAAACTGCCAAGACTTCATTACTTGCGGAAATCTCATAATACTGCATGCCGGGCAAATCAAAATATGCCTCCACCGTTTCAAAAATACGGTTGATAATCAGATAATATCCACTGTTAATATATATCTGAAGTCCCCGTACCATGAAAACAAACAGGATGAAAAATAAAATATATGCCACATCCATAATCCATCCGCGATAATAAATGGTGGTAAACAGTAAAGCCATGGCAAATAAAATCACTGCAGCAGGAAGCACATAATACTCTAAATCAAAGCTGCTTAAAAAGCAGCCGATACTTCCAAACACCACACTGAATACCAGAAGGCTCTTTACCATACAGTTCCGAAGCCAGCTGCTGGTCTCCATCTGCAGCGGCTGCTTCATTACAATGCCGTCCGATAACCGGATATCTGTATTCACTTTTTTCTTATGAAAGAACCCCATAGAATACTCCTGCACCTGTTCCATACTCCATCAGAGAATCTCCAACACCAAAATTCCGGTTTCCAACCCACAGGAATTGGGTGTCGCTTCCCCGAAGCATTTGAAACATCTCTTTTCCTAATTTCTGTTCGTCATATAATTTATCATAATACATCATACGGAAGCCTTCCTCTAACTGCTCCCCATAGTCAACCTTCCAGATTACAAGCTCTTGCTGGGCCACACTCCACCAGACCAGAGACAGGGGTAATTGATTTTTTAGCATCAGCAAGGCAATTCCATAGGTACAATCCAGAATTTCCTCCAGCAGTCCATCTTCATTGTCATGAAGCTCCAAGACTAAAAACAACTGCCTGGAGGACATGCTGACCCGTTCCTTTACCATCAAGATATCCTTCTTTACCGAAAGCTTCCAGTGAATATTCTGCATTTTATCTCCCGGCTGGTATTCCCGTACATCCTGAACCTCCGAGAAATCTGAGCCCTTTTTTGTACTCTCCTCTACCTCTTCCATACCCAGAGTATATCCGTCCATATCCGCTTCTACTTCCGCTTCCTTATTGGGAAGGATTACTGCAACATAAGGAGTCGGAAACTCCCTGCGAAAAGCAGAAAATCCAAGAAAATCTTCCAGCACTACCGACTGTATCCGGAATTCAACCATCCCGCATTGAGAAACCACAACCGGATACGTAATCGTCTGTCCTTTTTTTGCCCGAATGGGAACCCGTAGTTCATGCTCTCTTCCGGTTCCATAAAACAGATTGGATACCACCATCTTCAGATTTCCATTCATAATCCCCAGCCAGGTGGGATTCTGTATCCGGCAATATACCAGAAACTCCTCCCCTTTATTCATGCTTTCATAAGGCCCCTCCCACTGAATCTCCAGATGGTCCGAAACCCATTTGGTTCCAAGGATACTCAAAACGGGAAGAAATACCATGACTGCCATAATGGTCAGATTCAGAAAACTATGAAAAAACCATAATAAACCTGCATTGACAGCAAATAATATGAAATATCCAATTATTCGGAGGATTCTTTTTATCATCCCGTTTCCTTTCCAATGCTTCTAATTATCGTATGTTATCTGCCCCTTCCTCTTTTTGGCATTGGGCAGCATTTGCTTATTCCTGCTAGGTCCTTGGTGCTTCCACACTATTAAAGATTTTCCTTAAGACAGCATTGGTATCCAGTCCTGCTGCCTTGGCCTTTGTATTGATTTTTACCCGATGGCCCAGAGTATCCGTAAAGACTGCTTCCACATCCTCCGGTGACACAAATTCACTGCCCCGCATAAAGGCAATCGCCTTTGACATGCGAAGCAGGGCAATACTGCCCCGGGGACTGGCACCCAGACTTACAAACTCGCTCTCTCTGGTTTTCTCCACTAAGGTCGTAATATAACCGTATATCATCTCATGTACAAATAAATCATTTACCTGCTTCTGCAGATCGGCAAATTCTTCTCTGGTAATCACGGCTTTCACATGGGATAATGGTTTGGATGCATTTCCTTTCAAAATCTCTACTGCATCCTCATGTGATGGATATCCCATGGAAAGACAGACCATAAAACGGTCCAGCTGGGACTCCGGAAGCATCTGGGTACCGGCAGATCCAATGGGATTTTCCGTAGCAATTACGGTAAACGGTGTGGACAGCTGTCTGGTCACACCATCAACGGTAACATTTCCTTCTTCCATGACCTCCAACAAAGCAGATTGTGTCTTCGGTGAGGTCCGGTTGATTTCATCAGCCAGAAACAAATTACAAAAAATCGAGCCCGGTTTGTATTCAAACTCTTTTGTCTGACTATTATACATGGAAAATCCTAAAATATCACTTGGCAGAACATCCGGTGTGAACTGTGTCCGCTTATAATCCATGGACATTGACTTGGCAATGGTCATGGCCAGAGTGGTTTTTCCCACTCCCGGTATATCTTCCAGCAGAATATGTCCTTCTGCCAGCATCGCTGCCAGTACCTTACGGACAACTTCTTCTTTTCCTTTTACCACCTGATTAATCTC
>JAIECC010000382.1 GCA_029068665.1 Lachnospiraceae bacterium | reverse complement strand
TGATGATTCTTCCCCATACACGAAACATGATAAATCCTCTTTCTTCTGGTATTTCTGCGTTTAGTATAGCACAGATAAAGGGGATTGCCAAAATGATTTTCAGAAGAATTAATTTCCATTATTCTTCCCATCCTGTTCTTTTTTCAGAATGAGTTGGAAGTTTTTAAGTTCCGTTGTGATTTCCCGGCTTAACACAAGCAGGCAGATCAAATTCGGAATTGCCATTAATGCATTGGCAATATCGGACAGGTTCCAGACCAGATTCAGCTCCGTAATCGCACCAATGAATGCAGTCAGGCAGAATAGTATACGATACAGCATATTAAAGCGCCGGGTATGAAGCAAATACTCCAATGCCTTTTCTCCATGATATTCCCAGCCCAGAATGGTAGAAAAAGCAAACAGTGTGATGCTGATGCAGATAAGAATGCCCCCTGCATTTCCCAAAGTATCAGAAAATGCCTGAAGGGTTAATACGGCGCCTGTATTTAATTCCTCCCGGCAGTAGGTTCCGTTTTCATAAAACTTGAATATGTGTCCACTCTGGTCCTTCCAGGTACCCAATAGCCTGCCTTCCTGAACGGAACCGGCTGCAAAGGGATGATTGGCAAGGTCTGTTTTGCCGGCCTCAGCTTCTGTGCAGGGAGACAATCGATAGGCGGTCTTTCCGTCACTGGCGGTAAGTAAAATACCGTTCTCTTCCATGGTAACACGATATCCCGTAACCACAGGTTCCTTTTTGTCATTTACCGAGGTCAGCATGAGAATATCCGATTCATAAAAATAAGTGTTATCCTGTACGACATGAGTGGTGCCTAATGCACCGGAACTTGCGATACAAAGTCCGGTAATGGTGCATACCACAAGGGTGTCCCAAAAGGTTCCTGTCATACTGATGTATCCCTGACGAACCGGATGATTTGTTGCCGCGGCAGCAGCAGTAATGGCAGCAGAGCCCATACCGGCTTCATTGGAGAAGACACCCCGGGCAATGCCGTATTGCATGGCATTGGAGCAGGAGGCAACGATGGTACCCAATACACCTCCGCTGACAGCAGAAAGCTGAAAAGCAGATTGAAAAATCAGTGCAATACCGGAGGGAAGATTTTTGATATTAATAAGTATCACAATGAGTCCGGCAATGATATAGAAAACAGCCATGAAAGGCACTACGATGGAAGAAACCTTTGCAATGCTTTTGATACCGCCTAACAGAATGAATAATGAAAGAACAGTGATAGCCAGCCCAATCTTCCAGGGCTGGAAAGCAAAGGTAGAGTGAAGAGCTTCAGATATGGAATTGGCCTGTGTCAGGTTGCCCACACCCAAGGAAGCTGCAACCGTAAAGCAGGCAAACAGCCAGCCTGCAGCAGCCCCCAGCTTTTTGTGCTTCCATGCATACTTCATGGTATACATGGGACCGCCGGACATTTCACATCCTTCATTCTGTTCCCGGTATTTGACTGCCAGCATACATTCGCTGAACTTTGAGGTCAGGCCAAAGAGGGCAGATATCCACATCCAGACCAGGGCACCCGGTCCCCCTGCCACCATGGCAGTTGCAACACCCACGATATTACCGGTTCCAATGGTTGCGGCAAGGGTAGTAGTCAGTACGGAGAAAGGAGAAACGTCTCCGGAGCCCTGCCTGGTTGTACGTGCTTCCCTGCTCAATGTACTTTTTAATGCATAACCCAGGTTTTTCCAGCATAAGAATCTGGTACGGAAGGTTAGAAAAACACCGGTTCCAACCAGTAAAAACAGCATGGCGGGACCCCATAAAAAGCTGTCTATTTTGCTTATAATATCAGAGAAATGCTGCATGTCCTGCTCCTTATGTGATTGATACATCATACCCTATATGCATCTATACGGAAGGGACTGACAAAATATGCGTGAAAGTTCGTGTGTTTTAGTGTATAATTGATTCGTTGAACGTAAGGAAGGCAGGAAATGATTTGAAGAATTTATACATTGCAGAGAAACCCAGTGTGGCAAGAGAATTTGCTAAGGCACTAAAGGTGAATAATGGTAACCATGACGGTTATATTGAGGACGAGAACAGTATTGTGACTTGGTGTGTGGGACACTTAGTGACCATGAGCTATCCGGAAGCGTATGATCCGGCTTTGGCAAAATGGAGTATGGAAACCATACCCTTTGTACCGGAAGACTTTCGCTACGAGATAATCGGAAGTGCCTCCAAGCAGTTTCAGATTGTAAAGAAGCTGCTGAACCGGGAAGATGTAGGCTGCATCTATGTCTGTACCGACTCCGGACGGGAAGGAGAATACATTTATCGGCTGGTAGACCAGATGGCAGGGGTAGATAAAAAGAAAGAGAAACGAAGAGTCTGGATTGATTCCCAGACAGAAGAGGAAATTCTTCGCGGGGTGCAGGAGGCAAAGGCACTTTCAGAGTATGACAATCTGGGAGCCGCCGCATATTCCAGAGCCAAAGAAGATTATCTTATGGGAATTAATTTTTCCAGAGCCCTGACTTTGAAATACGGTTATGCAGTGCGTAATTATCTGAATGAAAACCGTTCCGGTGCGATTTCTGTGTGCAGTGTCATGACCTGTGTGCCCCCC
>JAIECC010000381.1 GCA_029068665.1 Lachnospiraceae bacterium | reverse complement strand
ATTATATACCACAAAATAATGCTTCAAATTCTCTGCCATCAATACGGTCTTTTTCTAACAGTAATTCCGCACACCGATGGAGAATATCCATATGCTCCTCCAGTATCCTTCTGGCCTCTGCATAGCATTCATCAATAATACATTTCACTTCTGCATCAATCTGTACTGCTGTCTCCTCACTAAAGCTCTTGGCATGACCTAAGTCCCTTCCCAGGAATACCTCTTCCTCATCCGAACTCTCATAATTAATCATGCCCAGCTTCTCCGACATACCGTATTTCGTCACCATGGAGCGGGCGGTCTGGGTTGCCACCTTAATATCCTGGGAAGCGCCTGTGGTAATATCCTCAAATATCAATTCCTCAGCGATTCTACCGCCAAAATCCACCATAATATCCTGACGCATCATTCCCTTAGTTGTAAATTCGTTATCATTCTTTGGCAAATGCATGGTATATCCGGCTGCACCCTCTCCCGTAGGGATAATAGATACTGTATAAACCGGTCCTACATCCGGCAGCAAATGATAAAGTATGGCATGTCCTGCTTCGTGATAAGCTGTGATTTTCCTTGTCTTTTCCGGTATCAGACGGCTTTTCTTCTCCGTACCTACACCGACTTTAATAAATGCTCTGTCAACATCTTGCTTCTGAATAAACCTCTGATTTCGTTTTGCCGCAAAAATTGCTGCTTCATTCATCAGATTTTCCAGGTCTGCTCCCGCAAATCCGGAGGTAGTTCTTGCGATTTCATTCAGGTTCACATCATCTCCTAAAGGCTTATTCAAGGTGTGAACCTTTAATATATCTTCTCTTCCCTTTACATCCGGCCGTCCTACTACCACCTTTCGGTCAAACCGGCCCGGTCTGAGAATCGCAGGGTCCAAAATATCTACCCGGTTGGTTGCCGCCATGATAATAATTCCTTCGTTGACACCGAAGCCGTCCATTTCTACCAAAAGCTGGTTCAAAGTCTGTTCCCGCTCATCATGACCGCCGCCAAGACCGGAACCACGCTTTCTGGCTACTGCATCAATCTCATCAATAAACACAATACATGGAGCCAGTCTCTGGGCTTCCAGGAACAAATCCCTCACTCTGGATGCACCTACACCTACAAACATTTCTACAAAGTCCGAACCGGAAATACTTAAAAACGGCACCTTGGCTTCTCCGGAAACAGCCTTAGCCAGCATGGTTTTACCGGTTCCCGGCGGACCCACCAGAAGGACTCCTTTGGGAATTCTTGCCCCAAGCTGTGAATATTTACCGGGATCCTTCAGAAAATCAACGATCTCCTCTAATTCCTGTTTCTCCTCCTGTAAGCCTGCAACCTTCGTGAAATCAACATCATATTCATTATCAAGCAGCAGTTTGGCACGGCTTCTGCCAAAATCCATCATTTTCCCGCCGCTGGAATTCTGTAGTGACAGCATCATCACAAACATAAAAATCATCACAACAAGAAGCAGCACCACATATGGCAGCAATTGACTAAAGGTACTTTGACGGGCTACATCATCAATAGTAATCACAATCTCTTCCTGCTGTTCCTCGTTCTGATTCCTCTCCTGAACCATTTGGATGATTTCATTTACGTCTGACGCATAAAACTCTTTCTCCTGCTTCTCCACGGTTCTTACACTGACAACTCCGGTAGGAATTTCCTCATTTTGCTTAATCATAACTGTCTCAATGGCTCCCGCCTTTAAATCCTGTTCAAACTTTGACAGATTATAAGAATATAAATCAAGCGAACGGCTTTTCACATAAACAGAATACGCAAAAATTAAAAGGGCAAGTAAAATTATAAACCATAAAATCCCCCGGAATGCTCCCTGCTTATTCATCTTTTTCTCCTTTCTTCACTTCCACAATTCCTATATATGGAAGATTTCTATATTTTTGTGCATAATCCAAACCATAACCAACTACAAATGCATCCGGTATTACAAATCCACTTTCTGCAATAGGAACCTCTTTTTCTCTTCGCTCCGGCTTATCCAACAAAGTAATCAGCTGAATACTTTTTGGATTTCGACTGGACAGCACCGGAAGCAGATAACTTAACGTATTGCCGGAATCTATGATATCCTCTACCACAATTACATTTCTGTCCTGTATAGGTTCTGCCAGATCCATAACAATCTTGACCCGGCCACAGGACTCTGTACCTGCACCATAGCTGGAAACGGACATAAAATCCATAGTAACAGGTATGGTCAGCCGCTTGGCAAGCTCACAGACAAAAAACACACTTCCCTTCAGTATCCCCACCAGATGTACCTCTTGTCCTTTATATTCCTGATTAATCTTATCTGCCATCTCCTGTATTCTGGTTTCAATTGCTTCCTTCGAAATCAACACTGATATCTTATTCATACTCTTCTCCTTTGTACTGAAACTTAATTTGCAGTACCTGTTCCGTTGCTTCCGTAATCTTTAAATCCTCACTGATTCTCATACCGATGATCCAGCAAATCTGCGAACCTGCTGCCACTACCAAGGCAGATTCACGCTGTTCCTTTGGTATCTTATTATCAATAAAAAAGCGGGATAGCTTTTTACGCTCCCCTTGCCTGTTTATAATAAAATAATCTCCATGCATTGGATTGCGTATGCATAAAGTAGTATTTATTTTACCATAATCTAGCATTTTAGTATAGAGTTTTTTCGAAATTTCCTGAATAACGCTTCGATCCAATATCTCACATTCCAACACTCCAATTCCTTCCACCGAAGTTACCCCCGGTACATTGATTGCAGCCGGGCAGATGTGGTTTTCTTCCGCCTCCCCCTGGGATGCCTTCGTATATATCTCCAGACCACTATACGTCCGGATTCCCATTAACCCGTATGGCAGCGATACCTTCTTTCCCACCGGCTTATCCAGCAATTCCTGCGTCTGCTCTATATGCGTCTGTTCCATGTCCTTTGCAGCTCCTGCTGCCTGTGAAAGCATTCGATAGATCACATGCCGTTGTACCACCTTGGGCTGACCGGAAAAGCCTTCTTCCTTTAACAGCCACCGGCTGTCATGAACGGTTACATATTCCTGCTCCAGCTTCATTGCCTGTTGTTCCACATAGTTCCAATACTCCTGTGCCAAATCTGACACTCCGGTAATATGATTAACTGCTTTTTCATTTATATTCTCTAATAACGGAAGGACCTGGTTGCGAATCACATTTCTGCTATAAGCATCCGAAGCATTGGAGGCATCCGTGTAATAATATACCTGCTTTTCTTCTAAATAAGCTTCTATTTCGTTCCTGCCTATATAGAGCAGCGGTCGGATAATCGCTCCTCTTACTGCCGGTATGCTGCCAAGTCCCCGCAGACCGGTTCCACGAAGCATATGAAACAAAAGGGTTTCTGCCCGATCATTCCGGTGATGGGCAACTGCAATTCTCTGGGCTCCCTCCTGTATGCGAACCTTCTCAAAGCATTCATAGCGATAGCTTCTGCCTGCCTCCTCTATCGAGCAGCCCAGTTCTCCTGCATATGTCTCCATATCTTTGCGAAATACTGTACAGGGAATCCCCTGCCGGTCACAAAATTCCCGGACATAATGCTCTTCTTCCTCTGCCTCCTTCCGAAGCAGATGATTCACATGAACCACATGAAGCCGCAGTTCCATCAGCCCTGCCAATTCCTGCAGGACCGTCAGCAGACACATGGAATCTGCTCCTCCGGAAACCCCTATTATAACCATATCTCCAGCTTCCAGCATATGAAATTCCTGCACCGTCTTTTGTACCTGCTGCAGCATTGATTCCTAACCTCCGGCTAAACTATAACTAACATCTTACTGGATATATCCGGAAATTGCAAGAATGGCGAGATTCCTTATTTCTTCCAGATTCCCAGAACCAGAACCGTGGCATCATCCCGCATACTGCCCCGATTCAGCTTCTTCACCCGGTCTAATAATTCCTCTGCCAGCTCCTGTGGATTTCTCGTATTGATTTCCAATAGCATTTCCTTTAGACATTCCTCTTTATTCTCAAATATAATTCCGTCCAGAACACCATCACTGACCATAACGATCATATCACCATGATAGAACTTTTTGCGGATGGCATCCAGCTCCGTCTGCTCCTTTATGCCTACCGGAAGAGTGGTTGACTGGAGACTTTCAATCCATTCTCCGCGCTTAATAAAGGTAGTGGATGCACCCATTTTCAAAAATTCTCCCACTCCGGAGTACAAATCCACCATGCACAGGTCCAGAGTGGCAAATTGTTCTCCCTGTCCCACAGCCGTAACCAGTTCATTCAAAATTTCAATGGCAGACTCCTTTCGAAATCCGGCTTCCAGCATTTCTTCCAGCAGGTCCACCAATCGTTCACTTTGCCGTGAGGCTTCCTCGCCGCTTCCCATTCCGTCTGCCAGCATCATTAGCAGCTGTCCGTTTTTCAATTCTAATTGAGAAAAATTATCTCCGGATACCTGCTGCCCCTCTTTGGCCAGCCGTTTCACTCCCGTCAGATAACGGTAATGGGTATCTTCTTCAAACATTACTATACTATAATCCCGATGGATGATCATACGGCTGGAAGCTGCCACCCGGTAATTACATCCCAATGCCTCACTGATAATCTCTGCTGCTTCCTTTGCAGTCATGACTCTTCCCCGAATCGTCCGGGCAGACAGATAGATTTCCTTCCTTCCATACATCCCCTTTATCATGACCAGATGCTTAACCCGGACATTCTGCCGCTCCAGTTGATGAATCATCTGGCTTTCCCGCCTGTGATCTACTGCAATCGGAGTGTACATACCCGCAGAGAATTCCTGAAGGCTCTCTCCGATTTCTCCCATTTGACGGGCAAACAACGGATAGCGAAGGATTTGCCCATCCCCGCCTACTGCATAAGCCGGTTCACAGAAGCTGCGGCTAAGCTTGGTAAATACACCGGCAAATTCCTGTAACCGCTGCCGGGTGATTTTCTGTACCTCGTTATTAATCAATGCTTTCTCTGATTCCGGCTCTGCTACGGAATACTTCAGCAGAAAACTCTTAGGGGTACAGACAAACAAAATGCCGGCCGAAACAAGCCCCCGTAAGGCCTGTACCTCTAGTAATTCCGGATAATAAAAGAAGCCCAGAAAACCTATGACCGCAAGAAAACCAAATGCCTCCAGAAGCTTGCTCCATTCACCCAGAAATGCAGCCGCTACACTGAGGATCACACAGATTGCCACCCACTCTACCTGCTGGGTACGCAATGCCAGAACAACACCGCATATGGTTCCTACACTTGTTCCATATGCCACGCCATAACGATAGGAAATATAAAGAATCAAATAATAAATCACCCCTTGCAGGGCCGTAAAATAATGCACCACCTGCAGAGGAATGCCCCAAAGTACAATTGCCATCAAGGTTAATGTACTCAAGATATTCTCACTCTTCATAATATTCTCTTTATTCCGAATCACCTGCAATGCCTGTTCCAAAATCAAGGTAAAGCAGGTCACTATAATCCCTTCCAGAATCGGCATATACCAGGCAGAGCCATTACTCAGCATTATACCGAGAATCCCCATATCCCCGGTCAAGGCTTCCTGAAAGAGCAAGTCGTTTGCCGACTGCAGACTTCCAATCCTCCAGCCTGCAGTTGGCAGTGCCCTCCAGACCAGGCCTGCAAGAGCAGTGATTCCTCCGGCCAGACTGGCATTCAACAATGGATTCTTCAGTCTCTTTTCCGATGCAGCAAGACTGATGCCGGCTGTAATCATGAATAATATCACACCATATTTCATAACCCCGGCAAACGAAAATGTTGATGCGATTCCCAGCAAAATAACTCCGTATAAGCTCCAGGAGCCACAATCAGCAAGATACGCTCCTATAAATATTGCTATTGCAAATGGATGCATACCTGCCAGCTCTGCCCGTGCCGCCAGAAAAGACAGAATATAGATCCACGCCGTTCCCCCTTTGTTCATTTTCCCTAGCTTCATTCCTATTCACCTCCACATTCATGGACTCATTATAGGAATCACAATACTCGAAGCTTGTCGTTTTCTGGGAATCAAATTCTTGAATATTCCCCATAGAATGTCTGAGAATTCCCTTCAATCAATTGATAATCAGGCATTAAACATAATTTTCTCACTATGAAACAGCCTTGCCGTAAGCCATGCACACAAGGCTCCTGTTGCCAGATTGGATAAAGAAGCCAAAACAAAGCCCACTGCCGTCACATCAAAGGTAAATACATTTTTCAAGGCCATGGTTGGTCCATACAGCGGAATGAGATATTGCAGATTTGCTACCTCTTCTCCCCGAAACATGGATATGACACCAATTGCCATAACAATCATGTAAAGAGGGGTAATATAGGTACTTCCCTCCTTCGTGTTCTTTGCAAAGGTGGCACATAACGCAATTAATGCCACATACAGGAATACCAGCGTTACAATCAGTACCAGCATCATAAACATCTGCTCCGGTGGAAAGCTTAAATCCTGACCTGTAATCGCTCCCAGTGTCCGATAAAGCAGCGGAATAGCAAAAATCATGGCACCGCCGTAGACCAGTGCTGACAAGCCGGATAAGATCATTAATGCAAACAGCTTTCCATATACAATGCAGCTGCGCTTAATTGGTGTCATCAGCAGTGCAGCCATGGTGCCACGTTCCTTTTCTCCGGCAAAGCTGTCTGCACCAAGACTCATGGCTCCGGCAAAAAGCAGAATTGTAATCATATAAGGAATCATATAACCAAACAGCTTTCCCTGGGCTTTATTATCATTTTGAATAACCGAATTTTCATTATCCTGGTCAATGGTAAAGATTTCAAGCTGCTCTAAATCCCCAATTCGCTCCTCCAGCAGGCTTTTACGATAAGCTTCCAGTATTGCAGACAGAACTTCACTTCTTGCATGGTCGGAATAATCCTCAGATGGATTATAAAAGGTCTGAAGATCCGGAATTGCTCCTCCTGCCACGTATGACTCTATCTGCCGGTCAAAGTCCTCTGGAAAAGCCAGAATCAAATCCAAATCACCGGAATAAATCAACTGCTTACCGTCCTCCATCTCACTTTCCTCTTCTGTCTGGGAGATATGATATATGGTCACACCAATTTTATAACCGCCGGTACTTTCCTGAACCTCAAAGCTTCGTATATAGTTCTGAAAGCTTTCCGGTGCCTGATACACCAGAATGGTGGGTTCATGCTCTTCGATATCCTCAAGCATGGAAGACGCCAGAATACCCATCAGAAAAAACAGCCCTATCACTACCACAGCAGGCATGATAAATAAACCAAATATCATTTTCTTATCCGAGAATACCCGGTATAATTCTTTTCGCATTACAATTCCTATGGCCTTCATGCTTCCACCTCCATAACCTGACGATAAATCTCAAAGAAGGCATCCTCTAAGTCCTGTGCCTGATTCTGCTCTAATGCCTCTTCTAAGGTTCCCTGAAATACACAGGAACCATTAATAATCATTGCCATACGATCACACAGCTTCTGTGCCTCCGGCATGATATGAGTGGAAACAACCACCAGCTTCCCCTGCTCCTTTAATATCTTAAGGTAATCCGTAACCGCTCTGGCAGTTATAATATCCAGTCCATTGGTAGGTTCATCAAAAATAATAATATCCGGATCATGTACCAGACTGACTGCGATAGAGGCCTTCTGCTTCATACCCGTTGACAATTCTTCAATCCGCTTGTCTTCGAAATTCGTAATCCCAAAATATTCAAATAACTCCTTGCGCCGGGCTTCTATTTCTTCTTCTTTCATTCCGTACAATCTGCCAAAAAACCGGAACAGATATTTGGGACTGAAATGGGAATCCAGCTTCACTTCATTTGTTAAAAAGGCAATGGAGCGCCGCACCTGTTCTCCATCCTTTATGGTGTCAAAGCCATTTACCGTAATCTGCCCCTCTGTAGGCTTCAGTAAAGTAGCTACACAACGCAGAAGCGTGGTTTTCCCTGCTCCATTAGGACCGAGAATACCAAATATTTCTCCTTCTCTGGCAGTCAGGGATACATCCCGTACCGCTACCTTCATATTGGACTTAACTTTTTGCTCCTCCATCTGCTTTCGGTTTAATTTGTAAATCTTTGTAACATGCTGAATCTCAATCATAAGCCTTCTCTCTTCCTATGGTATTCTTTGAACATAACGCAAAAAGCCATTGCGAACAAATCCTGCAATGGCTCTATTCCTCTACGTTAGGTTTAATTGTAGTATCTCCCGGTTTAACCAGATTTAACAGCCTTCTTGCTGTTTCCTCCACAAAAGCATCGGTCTGCTGATAAGCCTCCTGCTGCTGAAGCCGCTGTGTCCGCTGCAGTTCTTCATCTCTCCGTTCTTCCAGTACCGCTATGGTATCTGCATTATCCTGATACTGGGCTTTCAAATTGCGGTAACGAAGAAACAAAGCAGCACAGAGAACCATGAGTACAACAATCACTACAAGCATACCCTTACGATTTTCGCTTTTTATAGTATTCCTTCTACTCATCCTTACCTTCCTTTGCATTCCTCTTTTGGTTTATTTTACTGTGTTTTGTAATTTTTTTCAATGCTAATTTCACTTTTTCATATACAAACAGCACAAGACCGCAGCTATATGGGCTAATTCCCCAGTTATACAATGCTGCTCCACAGCCCATACCAAATAACACGAAGGCACGAACCTGTCCCTGATTATAAGAATACAGTACAGCTACGATCAGACAGCCGCCCCCCAGACAGAACAAAATATCTTCTACTGCCGTCATCCAGGTACTATGCTGCTTCATTCCCCGAATGACTCGAAAAAAATCATAATAGACCACCACAAGCATTCCCCAAAAAGCGCTTATGAAGAAGGTTTGCAGTTCTTGTACCATTTCAGCCGGCATGTATTATCGGAATAACCTGCCAAATACACCACGCTCGGCTGACGGCTCCTTTGCACTGGTATACACAAAGCTATCAACCGTACCATCCACTTCGACTTCTCCCTTTTCTAACGTGAGCTTCGTCACATGAAGGTCTGCGCCTTTAATTGATAGCATTCCCATATCCGTTTCCAGTACAATCTCTGCTTCATTGAATGCTTTTACATCCCGAACACCTGTGATTGCTCCAACACCCCGGTTCAGCAAGTTCACTTTATGTGTTCTTGTTCCTACCCGCTCATCCATTTTTTGTACCTCCTTCCTTTTGCAATATATGAGAGGGAGTATAATATTAGTAGATAAATAACGCAAAATATCCTTAGCTTCTTCCTTTTTTACGGTTTCTGTCACCTGTAGAACCTCCACCTTTACAGACTTATTCCCGAACTGTATTTCAATCACATCCCCGATTTTTACATCATATGAGGCTTTTACCACCTTATCATTTACCATGACCCTGCCGGCATCACAGGCATCATTTGCCACTGTTCTCCGTTTGATCAAACGGGAAACCTTTAAGTATTTATCTAATCTCATATGCCACCTGCTTTCTATTCATAATCACAATCCACTCAACATACAACTGCCACAGACCGCTTCCTGCGGATATAAACAATGAAAATGAGAAAAGACCACCTGACGGTGGCCTTTTCTCTAAATACTTTCTTCCTTATATCCGGAATTAAGCATTCACCATATCCTTCAATGCCTTACCAGCCTTAAACTTAGGTGCCTTAGAAGCAGCGATTGGCATTGGCTCGCCAGTCTTAGGGTTTCTGCCTTCACGAGCCGGACGCTCAGCAACTTCGAATGTACCGAAGCCAACTAACTGAATCTTCTCACCCTTCTTTAACTCCTCAGATACTACGTCTGTGAAAGCCTTAACTGCCTTCTCTGCATCCTTCTTAGATAATTCTGTCTTCTCAGCAATTGCTGCGATTAATTCTGTCTTGTTCATCGAAAAATATCCTCCTCTACAATGAAAAAATACTTATTCTGCACTTGAGCTTCTCCATCTCAAAGTGTCAGTAAACTATCACCCCCGCCTTCAAGGGCAATGCCTAAATACATTTATACAATTTTCCTTTTCATTTGTCAAGGAAAATACATAATTTTCCACCTTTTTAATCCCCAATTATCCTTCCATCTGTCTTCCCAGAAAGTTTGCAGCTATCACAGCCGCCTTCCGTTCGGTTTCTCCAAGAGGTTCCGACTCCGTTCGATTTAATATAATAACTGCGCCTATGGCATCCCCTTCACAAAGAATGGTCTGGAC
>JAIECC010000380.1 GCA_029068665.1 Lachnospiraceae bacterium | reverse complement strand
CACCATTTTCATTATAAACAATATCAGACATAATTGAAAGAGAGAATTTTGCACATTTTTAAAAGCAGACAACCCGCACCATAGATTTGCGGGTTGTCTGAAAGACTTTTTACGAAATTGTCACATTCCGTCAATTTTAATGATTTTTTACAGCATCAATCGGCTTCAGTCTGGCTGCCCATCTGGCAGGGAAAAAGCCTGCCAAAACTCCAAGTATGATAGCCAGGAAAAAGGCCAGAACCGCCAGCCATATAGGAATGATTGCCAGTTCGCTTCCCTTTGGCATCTTCATAAGCTTGACTACAAGCTGGTTGATCAGCAATTCCGTAATTCCATAGGAAATCAATATTCCAATTATTCCGCCAAGTCCACCAAGTATCCCGGACTCCAACAAGAACAGGTAAAGCAATTCATCCGGATCGGAGCCCAGCACCTTCAGGACACCGATTTCATTAATCCGGTCATAGACGGCAGTTGTCATGGTATTGCCAATCCCGATGATGGCTACTACCAGTGCAATCATACCGATTCCACCTAAAACCACTTGGGCAATCTTTACCATCTGCTGTATGGAATCCACATATTCCTTATTATTTTCTACCTGATAACCCATATCCTTCAAAGACTTAACAACGGAATCTACCGAATCCACATCTTCTACCTTCACAATAGCAGTATCATAAATCCACTCCCGGTAGTTTTCATCATTTTGATTACGGGGCTGTCCCGGAACTTTTCCTCCGTCTGCAATCTGCTTTAAATACTTTTTCAATGTCTCTATGTCGCAATATATGTTATAAGACTCTTCCTTGGTCATATCTGCAATTGTCAGACGATAGCTTGGTGCATCTTCGAAGACCTCGAACTGTACCTCCAGATACTCTCCTGATAAATCCAAAGGCTCCTTGTCTTCTTCGTCCTCATCATCGTAAAGCTCTCCATATCTTACCCCGGTGGTACGGTTGTACATGAAATCAATCACCTGATTTCCCATAATCAATTCCGGCTTTAAACTGTTTTCATCCGGAGCAGCTCCGTTTAAAGTTGCCACCTGCTGCAGGTAATTCCGGGGAACCCCTTCAATGCTCCAATATCCGGAATACTGCTTGTATCTTACATATGTACTGAGGTTCAATACCGGATATACCTCCGCAACACCTTCGATTTCACGGAACTCTTCTATTTTACGGTCTGTCAGCATCTGATCCTTCCGGATGCCTTCCGATATGCCATACACCCGGATTTCCGTAATGCTCCCTTCCGATTCTGCCGCATCCAGGATTTCCTTTTTCACACCCAGACCGATGGCAAGCAGGGAAACAATGGAAATAATACCGATTACAACACCCAGTATGGTCAGACCGGTCCGTATGCCCCTTTGTTTCATATTTGCTAAGCATAAATGCCATATCCATCCCATAGGCTAAAACTCCTCAAGAATACTCTTCTTCCTCTGTCTGCGCTTTATCAGCACCCATACAACTGCTGCCAGCACTGCTACACCCACGATTACCCAAAGAATAACCTTTATTGTACCGGAGGCATCCGGCGCAGTCTTCACAAGCTCCAGATTCTCATACATAGGCTGTTTCACAGAAACCAGGAACTCTGCTTCCTCCTTATGCAGATTCCCTGCCCGGTCCTCGTAGGATACAATCAGCTTGTTCTTATCCCCGATCTCGGATATAGAAGAAGCCTTTGTCAAAACATCCAGAATACCGCTTTTTCCGGATTCAATGTTGCCGATATAGCTTCCGGTTTCCTCCAGATTCTCTCCTGAGACCTGTACGGTTACATTATATAAAGGTCCATCTCCTAAGTTGTTGATGGATGCACTGATTTCTACCGTATCCCCCAGCTCCAGTTCGGAATCCGGCAGAAATATATCCGTAACGGATATACGCTGCTTTAATTTAACCGGAATAAAAACGGACTCATCTACAGTATATTCGATTCCATTGCTGCCCTCATACTCTGTCTTAAGAGTCAGCTTATAAGACTTTTCTTCCAGTCCGTCGATTGCCTTCATGGAAAATGAAATCTGCGCCTCTCCATCGGCATCGATTTTTGCCACATAAGCCGTTCCTGCACCCTCCAGCGGCAATAACTCTCCCTGCTCCGTTGCAATGGTAAGCTTTAGATTCCTTACCGCTGATGATGCCGTATTCTTAAGTGTTATGTTCAGGGTAAACGGCTGACCGGCAAGCACCTCCCCTTCTTCTATCGAATAATCCGATATCATGACCCGGGGATTTGCCGCCTGAACCTGGGATAACTCTGCTCCGCCGATGAATATACCCAGACAGATACATATTAAAAATGATATTAATTTCTTCATCTGATTTCCCTTCTTTCTTAATCTGCTTCCTTACGCTTCTACGATTTCTCCATCTGCAATTTTAATAATGCGGTCTGCTTCCCTTGCCAGGTCGATATTATGGGTAATCAAAACCAGAGTCTGGTTCAGTTTTTTTACGGAATTCTGCAGTAAGGCAATAACCTCATTACCATTCTTGGAGTCCAATGCTCCTGTAGGTTCATCTGCCAGAATCAGGGAAGGCTGGTTTGCCAATGCTCTTGCGATTGCT
>JAIECC010000038.1 GCA_029068665.1 Lachnospiraceae bacterium | reverse complement strand
TCAGCCGATGTCTGGAAGCAAACGGTTATCGAATCGGGATTATTTCTCAGCCGGATTGGAAACAGGAGGATAGTATTTCCGTATTTGGCAAGCCACGACTGGGGTTTTTAATTAGCGGAGGCAATATGGATTCCATGGTAAACCATTATTCTGTATCAAAAAAAAGACGGGTACAGGATGCATTTACTCCGGGCGGTGTGATGGGAAAGCGTCCGGACTATGCAACGGTGGTGTATGGCAATCTGATTCGCCGTACCTATAAGGATGTTCCGATTATTATTGGAGGTGTGGAGGCCAGCCTTCGTCGGCTGGGGCATTATGATTACTGGTCCGATACGGTAAAACGGTCGATTTTGCTGGATGCCCAGGCGGACCTTCTTTCTTATGGTATGGGTGAGCGTTCTATGGTGGAAATTGCGGACGCTTTGAATAGTGGAATTGCAGTGCAGGATATTACATTTATTGATGGAACCGTTTACAAAACAAGGAATCTGGATTCTGTCTATGACGCTGTTTCCCTTCCATCCTATGATGAAATCAAAGAGGATAAGAGGGCGTATGCCAGAAGCTTTTATACCCAGTATTGCAATACAGATCCTTTTTCCGGAAAGCGTCTGACAGAGGCCTATGGAAAGAAGCAGTATGTGGTACAGAATCCACCGGCAAAGCCCTTGACTCAGTCGGAAATGGATCGGGTATATTCCCTGGACTATATGCGGACCTATCATCCTTCTTATGAAGAGGCCGGTGGTGTGCCGGCGATTCAGGAGGTGAAGTTCAGTCTGGTCAGCAACCGGGGCTGCTTTGGCGGCTGCAGCTTCTGTGCCCTGACCTTTCATCAGGGCCGTATTATCCAGACCAGAAGCCATGAATCCATACTGGCAGAGGCAGAGAAAATGATCTGGGAGAAGGATTTCAAAGGATACATTCATGATGTAGGCGGTCCTACGGCAAATTTCAGACATACTGCCTGTGAGAAGCAGCTATCCCATGGTGTATGTCCTAATAAGCAGTGTCTGTTTCCTAGGCCCTGCCGGAATCTGAAGGTGGACCATAAGGATTATCTGGAACTGCTGCGGAAGCTGCGGACACTGCCGAATGTAAAGAAGGTCTTTGTTCGTTCCGGTATCCGGTTCGACTATGTGATGGCAGATAAGGATGATACATTTTTGTGGGAACTGTGTGAGCATCACGTCAGTGGACAGCTAAAGGTGGCCCCGGAGCATGTTGCAGATGCAGTGCTGGGGAAAATGGGAAAACCGGAAAACACTGTGTACCGGCAATTTGTAGAAAAATACAAAAAGATAAATGAAGCCTTGGGAAAGAAACAGTTTCTGGTTCCGTATCTGATGTCATCTCATCCCGGCTCTACATTAAAGGAGGCAGTTGTTCTGGCAGAATATTTGAGAGATCTGGGGTATATGCCGGAACAGGTACAGGACTTTTATCCTACTCCTTCCACCATATCTACCTGCATGTACTATACGGGACTGGATCCAAGAACCATGGAGGCAGTATATGTACCGACCAATCCTCATGAAAAGGCAATGCAGCGTGCGTTGATACAGTATCGTAACCCAAAGAATTATGATTTGGTAGAAGAGGCATTACAGAAGGCGGGCAGAACGGATTTGATCGGATTTGATAAAAGGTGTCTGATTCGTCCCAGAACAGGAACGAAAACGGAATGGCAGGGGCTGAGATGACCCTAAAAGAAAAACGCCGGGGAGGATATGGAACAGGGAGAATCAGATCAGACAGGAATGACCAGGGCGGGAAGCAGGAAAGACAAGGTACAAGGCAGAAAAAACGGACAATTCGAAATGTGCATAAAAAGAAGCAGAAGTAGGTTTTGGAGGCAGAATCCAAGCCTACTTTTTGTTGCAAACACCCTAAATTTATGCTAATATATTTACAGCTTGTGTGCAGGCTGTGAGTCAGGGCTGTATACAAAAGATGCAGAAAGCATCTTGCATAAAAAAATAATGGAGGATGATTGTGTTATGTCGAAGAAAGTTGTTTTAGCAGGCGCATGTCGTACTGCAATCGGAACTATGGGCGGTCAGTTAAGTACTGTACCGGCAGCAGAGTTAGGTTCTATCGTAATAAAAGAGGCTTTGAATCGTGCAGGTGTGGCACCGGAGCAGGTTGATCAGGTATACATGGGTTGTGTTATTCAGGCAGGCCAGGGACAGAATGTTGCCCGTCAGGCTTCCATCAAGGCAGGACTTCCGATTGAGGTTCCGGCTGTTACCATCAACGTTGTATGTGGTTCCGGTCTGAACTGTGTCAATATGGCTGCACAGATGATTCAGGCAGGTGATGCAGACATCGTGGTAGCCGGCGGTATGGAGAATATGTCTATGGCTCCATATGCATTAAAGCAGGCTCGTTTTGGATATAGAATGGGTAACAATACTATGGTGGATACCATGGTAAATGATGCATTATGGGATGCATTTAATGATTATCACATGGGTATTACCGCTGAGAATGTATGTGAAAAGTATGGAATCACCCGGGAAGAACTGGACAAGTTCGCTGCATGGAGCCAGCAGAAGTGTGAAGCAGCTATGGCAGCAGGAAAGTTCAAGGATGAAATCGTTCCGGTAGAAGTAAAGACTAAGAAGGCAACTGTGGTAGTTGATACGGATGAAGGACCTCGTCCAGGTACCACCGCAGAAGGAATTGCAAAGTTACGTCCTGCATTTAAGAAGGATGGTATTGTAACTGCGGCAAACTCTTCTGGTATCAATGACGGTGCAGCAGCGATTGTAGTTATGAGTGAAGAGAAGGCAAAGGAATTAGGCGTTACACCAATGGCTACCTTTGTTGCAGGAGCATTGGGCGGTGTGGATCCTTCCATCATGGGTATTGGTCCGGTAGCAGCAACCAACAAGGTTATGGCTAAGACCGGAATGAAGATTGATGATTTTGATCTGATTGAAGCAAATGAGGCATTTGCTGCTCAGTCTATTGCAGTACAGAAGGATCTGGGCTTCAAGGATGAGGTATTGAATGTCAATGGTGGTGCGATTGCACTGGGTCACCCGGTAGGTGCTTCCGGATGCCGTATTCTGGTTACCCTGCTTCATGAGATGGCAAAGCGGGATGCCAAGACCGGTCTTGCAACCCTTTGCATCGGCGGTGGTATGGGCTGTGCAACCGTTGTAAAGCGTGACTAAGAGTTAGAAAAGAATTCGAATATAAAGGAGAGAACGTAGATGGAATTCATTACTTATGAACAGGAAGGATTTGTGGGGATTGTTACCATTAATCGTCCAAAGGCACTGAATGCGTTGAATAGTCAGGTATTAGAAGAGATTGATGCGACCTTTAAGGCAATTGATCTGGATGCTGTAAGAGTGGTTATTTTAACCGGTGCCGGTGAAAAATCATTTGTTGCCGGTGCAGATATCGGTGAGATGTCTACATTGACAAAGGCAGAGGGAGAAGCATTTGGTAAGAAGGGTAACGATGTGTTCCGTATGATAGAGACCTTCCCGATTCCGGTCATTGCAGCAATTAACGGCTTTGCATTAGGCGGTGGCTGTGAGATTTCCATGAGCTGTGACATTCGAATCTGTTCTGAGAATGCGGTATTTGGTCAGCCGGAGGTAGGCTTGGGCATTACTCCTGGATTTGGCGGTACCCAGCGACTGGCCCGTCTGGTTGGTCCGGGCATGGCGAAGCAGATGATCTACGGTGCCAGAAATATTAAGGCAGATGAGGCGCTTCGGATTGGTCTGGTCAATGCAGTATATCCGCAGGCTGAGTTGATGGATGCAGCAAAGAAGCTGGCAGGCGGCATTGCAAAGAATGCACCGATTGCGGTTCGTGCCTGCAAGAAGGCAATCAATGATGGACTGGAAGTAGATATGGATCAGGCAATCGTCATTGAAGAGAAGCTGTTCGGAAGCTGCTTTGAGACAGAGGATCAGAAGTATGGTATGGCATTCTTCCTGGATAAGAATAAAGAAAAAGTAAAAGAACCATTTCAAAATAAATAAAAGGTAGGAGGAGACGTGAATGGTAGTAGGTATTATTGGTGCAGGAACCATGGGTTCCGGTATTGCGCAGGCATTTGCAATGACAGATGGTTATGATGTTCGCCTTTGCGATATCAAGCAGGAGTTTGCAGATGGTGGTAAGGCAAAGATTGAAAAGAACATTAAGTTTCTGGTAGGCAAGGAAAAAATCACCCAGGAGAAGGGGGATGAAATCCTTGGTAAGATCAAGACCGGTCTGAAGGACATCTGTACGGACTGTGATTTGGTAATCGAGGTTGCTCCGGAGAATATGGCAATTAAGAAGGATACCTTCAAGGAATTGATGGCAATTGTTCCGAAGGATTGTATGTTTGCAACCAACACCTCTTCTTTGTCCATCACTGAAATCGGTGCAGGACTGGATCGTCCGATTATCGGTATGCATTTCTTCAATCCGGCAGACCGTATGAAGCTGGTTGAAGTAATTGCCGGTGCTAATACCCCTGCTGAATTGGTGGACAAGATTAAAGCGATTTCTGTTGAAATCGGCAAAGAGCCGGTACAGGTAGAAGAAGCTCCTGGTTTTGTTGTAAACCGTATCTTAATTCCAATGATCAATGAAGCAATTGGAATTTATGCAGAGGGAATCGCTTCTGTGGAAGGTATTGATACTGCAATGAAGCTTGGTGCAAGCCATCCAATGGGACCTTTGGCATTAGGTGATTTGGTTGGTCTGGATATTGTACTCGCTATTATGGATGTATTATATGCAGAGACCGGTGATTCCAAGTATCGTGCACATCCGCTTCTTCGGAAGATGGTTCGTGGCGGCAAGCTGGGCCGTAAGACCGGTGTGGGCTTCTACGATTACTCTAAGTAATAAATATGGAATAAATGGGACTGTTGCCGGATACCGGCAGCAGTCTTGTTGAAGAAAGAATAAAATGGAGGAATAGTAATCATGGATTTTTCTTTAAGTAAAGAACATGAGATGGCGAGACGCCTGTTTCAGGAATTCGCTCAAAATGAAGTAAAGCCTCTTGCACAAGAGGTAGATGAGACCGAACAGTTCCCACGGGAGACCGTTGAAAAGATGGCTAAGCTTGGGTTCTTAGGTATTCCGGTTTCCAAAGAATATGAAGGTCAGGGCTGTGACCCGTTGACCTACGTAATGTGCGTGGAAGAACTTTCCAAGGTATGCGGTACTACAGGTGTTATCGTATCTGCACATACCTCTCTTTGTGTAGACCCGATTCAGACCTATGGTACACCGGAGCAGAAAGCAAAGTATTTACCGGACTTAGCCACTGGTAGAAAGCTGGGTGCTTTTGGTCTGACCGAGCCAGGTGCCGGTACAGATGCCCAGGGACAGCAGACGAAGGCTGTATTAGATGGTGATGAATGGGTATTAAACGGCTCTAAGTGCTTTATTACCAATGGTAAGGAAGCAGATGTATATATTGTAATTGCCGTTACCGGAATTATTGAGAAGCGTGGTAAGCCGTTTAAGGAAATCTCTGCATTTATCGTAGAAAAGGGAACCCCTGGCTTTACCTTTGGTACAAAGGAAAAGAAGATGGGTATCCGTGGTTCTTCTACTTATGAGTTAATCTTTACCGACTGCCGGATTCCGAAGGATAACCTGTTGGGACAGAAGGGTAAGGGCTTTAATATTGCCATGCATACATTGGATGGCGGTCGTATTGGTATTGCAGCTCAGGCACTTGGACTTGCAGAAGGTGCATTAGAGACTACCATTGAGTACGTAAAGGAACGGAAGCAGTTCGGCAGAGCCATTGGTGCATTCCAGAACACCCAGTTCCAGTTAGCAGATATGGCAACCAAGGTAGAAGCAGCTAAGAATCTGGTATACAAGGCAGCTATGAAGAAGGCTGAGTATCAGACCAATCCAAAGGTTTCTTATTCCGTTGAGGCAGCTATGGCGAAGTTATATGCAGCAGAGGTTGCTATGGAAGTTACCACCAAGGCTGTACAGCTTCATGGTGGCTATGGTTATATCAGAGAGTATGATGTTGAACGTATGATGCGTGATGCCAAGATTACCGAGATCTATGAAGGTACCAGTGAAGTTCAGAGAATGGTTATTTCTGGCAGCTTATTGAAATAATAGAATAAAGGAGTGAATACCGTGAAAATAGTTGTATGTATTAAACAGGTACCGGATACAAAGGGTGGCGTAAAATTCAACCCGGATGGTACTCTTGATCGAGGCGCAATGCTTACCATTATGAATCCGGATGACAAGGCAGGCTTGGAAGCAGCTCTTCGTCTGAAAGATCAGTATGGTGCAGAAGTTACTGTAATCACCATGGGTCTTCCAAAGGCAGAGGAGGTACTTCGTGAAGCTATGGCTATGGGTGCGGATAAAGGAATTCTGGTAACTGACCGTGTATTAGGCGGTGCAGATACCTGGGCAACCTCCCAGACTCTGGCAGGTGCAATCCGTAACTTGGAATATGACTTGATTATTACCGGACGTCAGGCAATTGATGGTGATACCGCACAGGTTGGTCCGCAGATTTCCGAGCATTTAGGAATTCCGGTTATTTCTTACGCACAGAATATCAAGGTAGAAGGCGACAGTGTAATCGTAGAGCGTCAGTATGATGATCGTTATCACGTGGTAAAGGCAAAGATGCCTTGTCTGATTACTGCACTTGCTGAGTTAAATGAGCCGCGTTACATGACACCGGGTGGAATCTTCGATGCATATCAGGCAGAGATTACTACCTGGGGCAGAGCAAACTTAGTAGATGTAGATGACTCTAACTTAGGTCTGAAGGGTTCTCCGACACAGATTGCAAGAGCATCTGACAAGGTAAGAAAGGGTGCCGGTGAAAAGGTAGCCTTAGACCCGACAGAAGCAGTTGACTACATCGTTGACAAGTTAAAGACGAAGCATGTGATTTAATAAAAACTAAGAAAAGCGTGGTGAAAAAAATGGGATTAGAAGAATATAAAGGAGTATATGTCTTTGCGCAGCAGGTTGATAACGAAATTAGCGGAATTGCATTCGAATTAATCGGAAAAGGCAAAGACCTTGCAAAAGATTTAGGTACTGATGTAACTGCAGTATTAATCGGCTCAAATGTAAAGGGCCTTGCAGATGAGCTTGCTGCATATGGTGCAGATAAGGTTATCGTTGTAGATGATCCGGAGTTGAAGGACTACAGAACAGAGCCTTATACCCATGCACTTGCTTCCGTAATTCAGGAATACAAGCCGGAGATTATGCTGGTTGGTGCTACGGCAATCGGTCGTGACCTGGGTCCTCGTGTATCTGCACGAATCCACACTGGTCTGACTGCTGACTGTACCCAGTTAGAGATTGGGGATTTCCCGATCAACCCGATTCCTGGCAAAGAGCAGCTGCACAATCAGTTATTAATGACCCGTCCGGCATTTGGCGGTAATACAATCGCAACCATTGCCTGCCCGAATCATCGTCCACAGATGGCTACGGTTCGTCCGGGTGTTATGCAGAAGGCACCGAAGACAGAAGGTGCAAAGGCAGAGGTAATCGAGTTCAATCCTGGATTTACTCCGGATAACAAATACGTAGAAATCTTAGAGGTTGTAAAGGCTGTATCTGATACCGTAGATATTATGGATGCCAAGATTCTGGTTTCCGGTGGTCGTGGTGTTGGAAGTGCTGAGAACTTCAAGATGCTGCAGGATCTGGCAGATGTACTGGGTGGTACTGTAAGCTGCTCACGTGCAGTAGTAGATTCCGGCTGGATGCCAAAGGATCTGCAGGTTGGTCAGACCGGTAAAACGGTACGTCCAAATGTATATTTTGCAATCGGTATTTCCGGTGCTATTCAGCATGTAGCCGGAATGGAAGAATCCGATATCATTATTGCAATTAATAAGGATGATACTGCTCCAATCTTTGATGTAGCTGATTATGGCATTGTTGGTGATCTGAACAAGATCGTGCCGGCATTGACCGAATCCTTAAAGGCTGAAATGGCAGCAAAATAAATTATATAGTAATACAATCATCCAAGAGGACTGCTCCCAGGAGTGGTCCTCTTTTTTGTGAATCATATTTGTCTATACTATAGTATTGGGTTTATGGTATAATGTACGCGAACACAATGAGCCAAGCGGCTGCGCAGCAGACATTTGGCGAATGTGCGCGAACCATGATGGAGCAGAGCGGAATCATGGTATAAATGTACGCGAACACAATGAGCCAAGCGGCTGCGCAGCAGACATTTGGCAGACTTGACCTGAGGAGGGAACCAGTTTTGTTTTTGATACATCCGGAAGAATATGAAGTAGAGGAAGAAATTGCAGAGCGAAATATTCATTTTGAGATATCAGATGCTCTTGAGCAGATTTTGTTTCTGGAAAATCGATATCGGGAGCGGATAAAGGCAGTGGAGCATCGCAGGAAGAACTTATTGTGGACGGTAGGTATTTACGGAGGCATTGGAATCGGAAGCATAGTATTAGCGATTCTTTTTGGGGAAACAGCGTATCCACCATTCGGTGATTTTGCAATAGTTCTTTTTGGAGGAATAAGCATTGGTACCATTCTGGGAGCGATTGGAGCGGTCTGGTCCTTGTGTGTTCATAAGGAAATAATACCAAGTAAGCATTATACCCTTCACATGGAAGAGAATGTCTGTAATCACTATTTGAAGCAATTAGAGCAGGACCGGAAAGTGTTACAGGTGTTTTCGGAACAGGAAGAGCCAGATCAGGATTCCTTGGATACAATGC
>JAIECC010000379.1 GCA_029068665.1 Lachnospiraceae bacterium | reverse complement strand
GGTGGAAAGAATACTATGTTTATGTGATTTCCAGTCTGCTTATTTTGCTTGCCATTACGATTGTTTTGGCAGTTAAGAAATTCTGGCCTTTTGGAGACGGAGTGCTGTTAAACGGTGATTTTATTCTTCAGGGTTGGCCGTTTATTTTAGAATTTAAGCGGAAGCTTGCTTCCGGTGAATCTCTGCTCTATACTTGGAATGCTGCATTTGGAACCAATTTCTTTAGTATTTTAACGTATGGACTGGTCAATCCCTCAACTCTGATTTTTATGCTGGTGCCGGAGCAGTATATTTTGCAGGTCAGTACAGTACTGTATGTGATTAATATGCTTCTGATTAACGGAAGTATGCTGTATTTTCTTACCCATCGCCCGGGGCATCATTTGGAAAAGAATAAAATTGCTAATATGCTGTTTTCCTTGTCCTATACCCTGTGTTTTTATATGATATCCAATATTAATAACTGGACCTTTCTGATTGTTGCCGCCTTATTTCCGCTTATCATTCTTGGGCTGGAGCAATTTGTTGCAAATCAGAGCTGGAAGCTTTATTTTGTAACATTGGCACTATCCTTTATTTTTAACTATTATTTTACCGGTTTGTTCTGTGTATTTATCATATTGTATTACCTGACTCTGGAATTTGGCAGCTTTCGGACCTTCTGGCGGAAGTCTCTAAAGATTATGCTGATTTCCATTCTGGCAATTCTGATATCCGGTGCAGCGCTTCTGCCTACAGCCCTGCAGATGATGGGACAGTCCTATACGAAGAGTACCATGAAGCCGGGGATTTTCTTTACCACAATATATGATATATTAAAGAATTTTCTGGCATTTAATTGCGATATAGGAAGAGGAAGTGCTGCTGACAGCTACGGTGAAGTGAATCTGTACTATGGGCTGCTATTGTTGCTGCTCACCTCTTTTTACTTCCTAAATAAAAAGATTAAGCGGAAGGTTCGACTGAAAAAGCTGTGCGTGCTGCTGTTATATCTGCTTGCTTTTAATACCAATGTGTTAAATTACGGGATGCATTTATTTCATTATCCTACCTGGTTCCCGAATCGCTTTTCTTTGTTTTTCACCTTCCTTTGCATTGTATTAGCCTATGATGCCTGGGTGTCTATGGAAGAAACAGATTTTAAGCATATGACGGTGCTGCGGGGTGTGCTAATTGGAGTTGCATGGGTGGTTATATCTGTGATGTGCTTTGCTTTTGCAAAGGTGGTTCAGTATGAATTTACTTATTACTATAGTATTATGATTTTCTTGTTTTATATGGTTGCTATGTTGCTGCTTCCATATCTGAAGGGAAAAGAGGCAAGGGTGCTAGCCATTATTGGTTGTATTGAACTGGTATTGAATTTTGATTATGCATTCATTTATCGATTTTCCGGTCAGAATATAAGTGATTTTGGTATTTATGCACAAAAGGAACAGGCATTGGTAAATACTTATC
>JAIECC010000378.1 GCA_029068665.1 Lachnospiraceae bacterium | reverse complement strand
CTTCTTATTTTTAACTTCGTTTAATCCAATTTTATATAACATATTATTACTTATGGCACCTGACGATAAAGAAAATATCTCGCTTATGTTTTTCAGCACTTTTATAGAAATATTATTTCTCAAAACGGTTTGTTGCACGGCTTCATTATCAGTAATAACAAACTCACAATGTGTATTCACCAGCCTTGCCAGTTCCACCTCTGCTTCTGTTTTTCCTTCTATATTCCTTTGCTTAAAATCATAAAAGTCATCCATGGCAATTGCAATTATCCCTGGACAGGCGGCAATAAAACCATAACAGCTCGGACTTTCAGAATCTTTCCCTACTACATATACAATCTGCTTTTCCTGCAGCAACTCTACTGAAAGACCTGATATAACTAATGTACTGTTTTTCTTACACTCTTCTAATTCTTTCTTGATTTGATCCGTCAACATTTTTACTGCATCATTCGATTCATATGCAGGTGCAACAATTACAAAATTCTCCGTTATACCTTCTACGTTCTGCTCTTTGCAAGTATCCAGCCGATTCAGTATATCTATCGAACGCTCTGCAACCTTTTTCCAACGAAACTCCTCCAGGCGTTCTTTACCTTTCCGAAGCAATTCATTCAAATCAGCATCTAACAACGCCTGTTCTAATCCTCTCTTCATATCAAGCGTATCATACGGGTCCACCAAAACGGCAGCCCCGGCACTGATTTCACCCAGACTGGAATTATTCGAGGTCAATACTGGTGTACCACAGGCCCAGGCCTCTACAACCGGAAGACCAAAGCCTTCGTATTTGGAAGGAAATGCCAATAATGTTGCTAAATTATATAATTGTAATAATTCCTCTGTTTCTACGAAATTAGTTAATATAACTCTTCCCTTTATCTGTAATTGTTCAATTAGATTTTCAAACCGTATGACAGCCACATCGGATAGTTTACAAACAATTACAAGCTGATAGTTCTGGATAAGCTCCTCTTTGATTTTACTGTAAGCCACAATCAGACCATCAATATTTTTTCTGAAATCATTACCTCCGGTACAAATAATAAACGGACTATCAATTGCATATTTTTCTTCTATGCTTCTTTTTTGCTGCTCAGTAATATTAATTTCTTCATAAATTTCATCAACAGCACCATAAATCACTGTAATATCTGACTCCGGGAATGAAAGATGGTTTACCATATCATTTTTCACGCTTTCTGAAATCACTAATAGCTGGTCCATCCAGCGAAGCATGTCCATCCTCTCCATATACATAGAAAAATTACGGTCTGCGTATGATCCCGTAAAATATTCCCGCTTCATAATGTATGGTATGATATCATATACAATTGCGACAACCTTTACCCCTGTAAACCATTCCTTTTCATAACACATCATATTCATGTCAAAGGGGGAAGTAACACAAAAAATATCTATTTTATACTCCTGAATAAACTTCCGTATTAAATTCCCAATGATATCTGCAAATTGTGAATCCCGTATTAAAAAATTATCTTTTCCACAAAAATAATTCACACAGGTCAGATTGTCTGTATTGCCAATAAATTCATCTAATTGATAATCAAATTCCATCAAATTAAAGAAATAATAATGATTTTTCTTATCTGCTTCTATCATGCTCATGAATTGGCTTAGACTGTAATTACCAATCCCTCTATTCTTACTGGCCGGGCCCAAAATCGCTACTGCATCAAATGCAATATTCATTCTTCTCCCTCCCTTACCATTTCTGAAAGGATCATTATCGCTGTCTGATCAACTACTGCATATTCAACAAAAGCTTCCTCTGCTTTTTCTAAAATCCTTGCCTTTTTATCTGCTTCGACCAGAACAGCCT
>JAIECC010000377.1 GCA_029068665.1 Lachnospiraceae bacterium | reverse complement strand
GTCCCGGGGTGCCAGAAAATCATAGGCCGTCGGATTTTCATATGCCTCTATAACCGGAACCACACCGATTACATCATCGGTCCAGTACACATAGGTAGGGGCAAACCGCAAGCCTACCAAAGTAGTGGTATCTTCCTGCTTCGCAAAGTCCATATCCATAATCAGACCAATGTCCTTCATGATTCCCGGTTCATGCCGCTGACTGGAAATAAAATTCCCCATAGAATAAATCACATAGCCCTTTCGTGTGGTTCCATCCGGATTGGTAATTTCCCGAATCTCCATAGGCTCTACTACATGAGGATGGCTTCCCAGGATCACATCTGCGCCTGCCTCAAAAAGCATATCCACACACAGCTCCTGCCAGGAATCCGGCATTTCCCGATATTCTGTTCCAAAATGAATCACCGGCATGACTACATCCACTCCGGCTGCCTTCAATGCCCGTACATTATCACACATAGCCTGCAGCTTTTCATTCTCATAGCTTTCTAATGTATTCACACAAAACGGAGCAGAGGATGGAACTGAAATTCCGTTCGTGCCATAGGTATAGCAGCAAAAACCAAAGGTAATCTCATTGATTTCCATAATACATAATTCCTGCTGCTCTTCTTCACTTCTTGCGGTTCCCAGATGAGGCATTCCAATGGAATCCAGATAGTCCAATGTAGAATAAAGCCCCTGCAGTCCGGAATCCAGAGAATGATTATTGGCTGTCGTCAGAAAATCCACCCCTACATCCTGCAGATTATTGCCCAGTATTTCCGGTGCATTGAACATGGGATAGCAGGCATACCCTAAAATATCACTATTAGAGCCCTGATAACGTCCTGCAAAGGTAGTTTCCAGATTCCCCATAGTAAAATCTGCCTCACTTAGATAAGACGCAACATAGGTAAAGCTGTCTGCATAGTCAAAGGTATCCGTTTCCTTATCATAGCCTCTGGTAATCTGCCACTGATGCATCATGATATCTCCCACTGCTGTTATGGTTACCCGCTTGGTATCTACAGACTCTTGCATCTGCTCCGACATGAATTCCACACGCGCCGGTGCTTCCCATGGTGCCTCCTGCATCTGGGTTTCATCCTTCGTCCAGATGATACAGATAAAAGCCGCCAGTACCACCAGAACAATAACCTCTATGAAAATTATGATTTTCCGATTCTTCATTGGTAACCTCGCAAATTCTTTATCACTTACCCCTTAGAGGGTTCACTCAACGAGAGAATTCTAGGATAATTGTGTCTCTACTACCTCTGCCGCTTTGGTAAGTGCCTCCGAAATTCCGGCCGGATTCTTACCGCCGGCTTGTGCCATATTCGGACGGCCACCGCCGCCACCACCAACACAAGGTGCAATTGCCTTGACCAGATTGCCTGCATGAGCACCCTGTTTCATGGCACCATCCGTTGCCATGGCAAGCAGATTTACTTTGCCATCTTTTGCAGATGCAAGCACTACCACGCCTTCTCCCAGACTGGTCTTTAACTGGTCACCTAAATCCCGCAGGCCATTCATATCTACATCGGCAACTTCCTTCGCCAGGAATTTTACACCCTTCACCTCTACAATCTGATCCGCAACATCCCCTAAGGAATCCTTGGCCAGTTTACTCTTTAAGGCTTCATTTTCACTGGATAACTCCTTCAGCTCTGCCATTATGTGAGACAGCTTTTCCGTCAGAGATGCAGGTGTCGTCTTGACAATCTGTGCCGCCTTTTCCAGTTCTTCCTCCAGCTGCTTATAATAACGGGTTACACCCTCTCCGGTCAATGCTTCGATTCTCCGTACTCCTGCAGCCACACCGGACTCTGAAAGAATCTTAAAGCTTGTAAT